>NZ_JBQDLF010000013.1:0-69929 GCF_052095815.1 Brachybacterium sp.
GCGGACGCGCACCCATTGCGCGCTGCGCCCGCGCGCGGTGCACGCGCGCGGTGCACTCGCCTAACGGCGGACGGCCGGGCCCCGGGTGAGGGTGGCCGGGCCGTCCGGGGAGCTGCGGCGGAGCCGCGCGGTGGCTGCGGCCCACAGGGTGGGATCGCAGCTGCCGGGAGGGATCAGTAGAGGTTCAGGAAGGTCTGCAGGACCTCGGTGGTGTCCTCGTCGATCTCGTCGGAGCCGTTCTGGGCGGCGCCGACCTCGTGCTGGAGGCCGGCCACGGTCTTCTCGCCGATCACGCCGTCCTGACCGGTCTCGGCCCAGCCCTGGAGCGCCAGGGTGGTCGCCTCGTCCATCTCGCCGGTCTGCTCGACGTTCAGCCAGTCCTGGAGGGCCGTGATGGTCTCCGGGCCGATCTTCCCGTCCACCTCGAGGGTGCCCGCGACCGAGAGGTCGCCGCTGGCCTTGGAGCCGGGCTCGCCTGCGGACTTCTCCGGGGCAGGAGCGGACTCCTGCTGAGCCTTCGGGGCAGGATCCTGCTGTGCCTTCTCGGAGGGCTCCTGCTCGGGCTGCTGCTTCTTCTCGGTCTCCTTGGCGAAGCCGTTCTCGTCGCAGTTGTCGGCGATGCCGTCGCCGTCGCAGCTCCAGTCACCCTGGGGCTCGGTGCTCTCGCGCTCCGTTGAGCGGTTCGCCTGCTGCTCGGACTCGCGGCTCGGGGTGGAGTCCTGCTGCTTCTGCTCGGGCGCTTCTTCCTTCGGGGCCTCGTCCTGCTCGGACGGCGCTGGGGCGTCGCTGGTGCTGGCACCGCCGCTCAGGGCGGAGCCGCAGTTGGGCCAGGCGCCAGCGCCCTGCTCGGCGAGGACGCGCTCGGCCACCGCGATCTGCTGGCCCTTGGAGGCCTGGTCGGCGCTCGAGGCGTACTGCGTTCCGCCGAAGCCCTCCCAGGTCTGCTGGGAGAACTGCAGGCCGCCGTAGTAGCCGTTGCCGGTGTTGATCGACCAGTCACCGCCGGACTCGCAGGCGGCGACCTCGT
Source organism: Brachybacterium sp. (assembly GCF_052095815.1). Lineage (NCBI taxonomy): Bacteria > Bacillati > Actinomycetota > Actinomycetes > Micrococcales > Dermabacteraceae > Brachybacterium > Brachybacterium sp. The sequence continues at coordinate 1,028 of NZ_JBQDLF010000013.1, forward strand.
CCCATCCGGTCGCGGCGTTCGCCGCGGTGCCGGTGGCGAGCATGCCGGTGGCGACGACGGCGCCTCCGGCGAGGGTCACTGCGGTGCGGGCCAGGCCTCTGCGCAGGGCAGAGGCTCGGGGGGTCGTGGTGGCGTGCGTGCTGTGCTTGGACATGAACACGTCCTCTCGCTGGTCGTGCGGGTCTTGCTGGTCTCGCGGATCCGCAGGGGCGGAGCTCGCGTCTCGAACGACCGCCACCGTACGGGGAGAGGGGGGCCCCGGATCAAGGACCCCCGAGGGTGCTGACGGAGATTTGACCTGAGGGGAACGTGCCGATGAACCGGCAGAGCGCCCGTTACCTGTCCGTGACCTGCCGGGACGGGGCGCCCTGGGGCTCACGTCGCGCGCGGATGTGAGTCCGCTCCCGCTCTGTGACCCCGGCCACTGGGTGATCGGCGCGCCGAGGCATGGGACGACCTCGAGAGTCAGGACTCGGCAGGAGGGTTCAGCGCCGCTGCGGCGGCCTCTCGATGCGCTGCCTCCCCGGTGGTCAGCGCGAACAGCCCATAGGCGATCGGTCCGGCTGAGAACATCTCGGTGCAGTGCTCCGCGAGTCGCGGCCACGTGTGCCCGCCGCCTGCCGTGTATGCCTGGAGGGCTGTCTCGAAGGCGTCTGCCGGCGCGCTCACCTGGTGGAACATCAGATCTTTGGCGGGATCGCCGATCGCGGCGGTGGTCCAGTCGAGGATCGCGGTGATCTGGTCGTCCTCGACCAGGGTGTGGCCCGGATAGATCTCGCCGTGGGTGAGCACCGAGTGCTGCGGCCAGAAGCTGTCCTCCGCGATCCAGGCGGTCCAGCGCTCCCGCAGCGTCGCCGAGATCTCGAATTCTGCGGCGACCTGCTCGAGATCCCGCTGCCAGCCCTCACGCACCTGCCTGGGTGAGCGCACCTCGATACCGGTGGCAGCGGCCGCCTCGGTACCCACCGCATGCAGCTGGGATACGGCGGTTCCGAGCGAGGTGGCGTAGACGGGAGAAGACATGTCGACGTGCCAGATCACTGTGCCATCCCGCTCGACGCTGAGGCCGGGGGCGCCGGGCAGCAGCGGGTAGGCGATCAGCTCGGAGGTGCTGATCTGCCAGTCTGGGACCGCGATCCCCAGGTGCGGGCCGACCATCTTCAGGAGCCTCCCCTCGACCGCAGCGCGCTCGAGCACGTCGGGGCGGCGGGGTATGCGCAGCACCCAGTGCTTGCCGTCGGCGGCGCGGGCGATCGCCACCCGGAAGTCGAGTCCGATCTCCTCGGTGTGCAGGGTGGAGCCGTCGAGGTCGAGACCATGGGCGGAGCCGAGCTCCAGCAACGCGTCCAGGTCAGCGGGTGGGACGGCGGCGGTGGCAGGAGGCATCCCTGCATGGTGCCACCGCCCTCCCTCGGCGACCAGTGCTTTTGCTCTGCCGAGGCGGAACGTACTCTCGTCCTATGCGAGCAGGCACCGGCGGGACCGCTGGCGGAGGGACATCGATGCGAGCTCTGATGGGCGTCCTGGTCATGATCGGCATCATTCATCTGGCGGCGCAGTGGTTCGAGATCGGGCTGGTCGCCGAGCTTACCCAGGTGCTGCTGATGCCGCTGCTCGCCGCAGCCCTCTGGGCGGGCACGGCAGCGCCTCGTCGGCCCCTCGTGCGCCTCACCCTGATCGCCCTCGGCTTCTCCTGGCTCGGAGACACGATCCCTCGCTTCGTGGGTGGAGAGCCCGGGTTCCTCGGCATGCTGGGCAGCTTCCTGATCGCACAGCTGGTCTATGCGGTCGCCTTCTGGCCATGGCGGCATGCCTCGTTGCTGCGCCGGCCTCGCGCGGTGTGGATCTACCTGCTCGTGGCGGTGGTCGTCGTCGTGCTCTCGGCCCCCGGAGCCGGTGCGCTGCTGCCTGCAGTCATGGTCTACGCGACGGCGATCTGTGCGATGGCTCTGCTGGCCACCGGCCTGGGGCGGCTCGGGGCGATCGGTGGTGCGGTGTTCGTGGTCTCGGACTCCCTGATCGCGCTGGACGCCTTCGGAGTGCTCACGCTCCCGGCGCACAACGTCTGGGTGATGGCCACCTACCTCGTGGCACAGGTGCTGGTCGTGGTCGCGGTGCGCCGGGCGGCCAGCGGAGCGCCCGCACCTTCCCGACGTCCCTGACGGAGAACGGGCGCCCCTCGGGGAGTCCGAAGGACGCCCGCTCACCGGACTGTTGCAGCTCAGCGCCTGCGCGCTGCGACGTGGTCGTCCCGGGCCTGCTCGCGCTCGCGGCGCTTGGCCTCCTTCGTCGCGCGGGCCGCCTGCTCCTCTGCGACCGTGATGACGTTGCCGCTGGGATCCGTCGCAACCGAGCCGTCGGCACGGGTGACCACCAGGTCCCCGGGCTGCTCGTCGGAGCGCTCGCCGCGTTCTTCCTGCTCGGCCCGGTGCTCATGGATCCGGTGGGCGTCCGCCAGGAGCTCCCGCACGTTCTTCTCCGCCACGACCATGGCCTCATACTTCACGGGCAGGGCGTCGATCCTCTTCTCGTGCGCGATCATCTGGTCGTAGATCCCCTGGCGCCGTTCCTCGAAGGACGTATAGGACATCTCGATGTACGCCTTCGCCTCCTGGTGGGCATTGTTCACGGCCGCCTGCGCCCGGCCCTTGGGTGACAGCAGGGAGGCGAGCACCGTGACGGTGAGAACACCGAGGATGACGCTGAGGGAGAACCCGGTCGTGATCTCCGGGACGCCATGGAACGGCTCACCGCCGTTGACGAAGGGCAGTTCGTTCTCGTGCAGGGCGTGGAAGACGAGCTTCACGCCGATGAACGCGAGGATGATCGAGAGGCCGTAGGAGAGGTACACCAGGCGGTCCAGGAGACCGTCGATGAGGAAGTACAGCTGGCGCAGGCCCAGCAGCGAGAACACGGTCGCGGTGAACACGATGTAGGTGTTCTGGGTGAGGCCGAAGATCGCCGGGATCGAGTCGAGCGCGAACAGCAGGTCGGTGGCGCCGATGGCGATCATCACCAGCAGCATCGGGGTGAGCACCCGCTTGCCGTTCTCGATCGTGAAGAGCTTGTCGCCGTCGAACTCGTCCGTCGCGGGGAGGAACTTCTTGATCACGCGGACGAAGAAGCTCTCCTTCTCCTCCTCGCCGGAGTCGTCCTTCAGCTCATCGACGATCATCTTCACCGCGGTGATCAGCAGGATCGCGCCGAAGGCGTAGAACACCCAGGAGAACGCGTCGATCGCGGCGGCACCGATCGCGATCATGCCGGAGCGGGCGATGATCGCGAAGGTGATGCCGAACAACAATACCTTCTGCTGGTCCTCGCGCGGGACCGCGAAGGCGCCCATGATCACGAGGAACACGAAGAGGTTGTCCACCGAGAGCGCCTTCTCGGTGACATAGCCGGCGAAGTACTCGCCGCCCATCGTGCCGCCGCCGACGAGGAGCACCCCGACACCGAACAGCAGCGCGATCCCTACGTAGATGGAGGACCAGATCGCGGCTTCGCGCAGAGTGGGGATGTGCGCCTTGCGCACATGGAAGAAGTAGTCGAAGGCCAGCAGGCCGAGGACCGCCACGATCGTGAGGATCCAGACGAGCGGGGAGACAGTCATAGGAGAGCTTTCCTGGGTCGAGTTCTGACCCGAGTCTCTCCACCCGTCGATCTGCTCGACGGGCCGCTGCGCCCGGAGGTCCGATGACGGTCCTCGTGATGACGTCCGCAGCGTGGCGGATACTCCCCCGTTGCCATCTCGCACCGTACTGCTGGTTCCTGGGCGGGGAGTGGGAGCGGCGCCGACATCGGCTGCCGGACGTCAGCGGCGAGAACAGCGGACGTGCTGCGACCCGGGCGTGGCATCAACCTCACCGATCCTCGACGGCGTCCTTCAGCTCGTCCTTGTCCATGGTCGAGCGTCCTTCGACTCCCTGACGCTTTGCATCGGCGTAGAGCTGCTCCTTGGTGCGCCCCTGCGCCCCGGAGTGGGAGCGCTGGCCGCCCCGTTCGGAGGGGGACTTGTCCTGCGTGGAGGTTCGGCTCGCCTCCTCGGACTCGCCCTCTTGGGCACGAGTCTTGTTCACGGTGCGAGCAGCGATCTCCTCCGCCTCATCCTCGGAGCTGCCGCTCTCGATCTGACTGTCCTTGATGTGCTCGTACTGGCGTTCACGCTTCGAGCTCCAGGCCTTGGGCATGGTCACTCCTGCTCTCATCGTCGCTGTGCTGTGCTTTCAGCGGGCGGGCTGCCCGCGGGCCCCCATCCTCACGCAGTCCGCGTACGAGGGCGAGGCTGGGAACCGAACGGTCGACATCCCCGGGGCAGGAGCGGCCCGCCGACCGACGGCCGGTGCGCAGGCGCCCCGACCGTCGGTGGACCGTTCCTCGGCCGCGATCACTCGCGGCGAGCATCTCCGGACATGGACCCGATGCTGTTGGACGGGGTGGTCTCATCGCGCCAGCGCAGCAGCGCCCCGACACCCTCGGGGATCCCGTCGGCATCCTCCGGGAGCGCGGAGATGGCCGCATCGGTGGCGAGCGCACCGCGCAGAAGCTCCTCGATACCCGCCGGCTCGTGGCCGGCGACGAACAGGAGCTCCTCGACCTGTCCGCGGGAGAGGGCCTGCCAGACCTCCGCCGCACCGCCGACCGAGGCGCCGTCGCGGGCCTGGCTCTCCCGGAAACGGGCCGCGAGCTCCCGTTGGCGGGCCGCGATGAACTCGTCGGTGACCAGGCGCAGCTCCTCGCGGAACGGGCCGCGGTCCAGCGCGACGCCGCGGCTTGCGCCTTGGACCTCCACCAGGCGCTCCCGGGTCTCCCGGCCCAGTGCCTCGCGCAGCAGACCGATCGCACGGACATCACCGCTGACCATCACCATGTCGACCTGGCGCTCGCGCAGGATCTTCTCGACCGAGCCGGCGACGGCGTCGGCGTTGCGCTCCCAGGAGTCCTCGACACGAGCCTCGTAGTTGTCCGCTCGCCAGCCGTGCTGGGCCCCGCCTCCGAGGCTCGCCTTGTGGAGCACGTCGTGGCCGCCCTCGACCGTCGAGTCCTCGCCCAGCCCATTGGTCCCATGGCTGATCGAGGGATTCTCCGGGGAGCGCAGGTGCAGGTCCGCCCCTGCGCGGTCCACCACGATCAGCAGCTGGCTGACCGCGAACGGGATCAGCCGGAGCAGGGGGAGCAGCGTGGGGAACTCCCCGCGGTGGGCGGATTCCTGCAGCGGCGGCACGGGCAGCACCCGGTCCACCAGGATCTCGGTGTCCGAGGCGAAGAGCGAGCGCCCATGGCGACCGCCCAGTGGTGAAGGGCTGAGGACGGAGTCCTCGATCTGGGTGAGCAGGACCTGCGGGGCGCCCTCCGCACCGAGCCGGGAACGCAGCTGTGCCCACCTCGCCTCGAGCTCGCCGGCGGCCTGCGGATCGGTCCGCGTGGTGTCGAGATGGACCGAGATCAGGGGACCGGTCTGGTCCAGGACAGGAGTGAGCCAAGGCAGTTTCACAGGTGACCTCCAACATGCTCTACGTGCGGGGGAGCGAGCACCCTTGCTCGGCCTCGTCGCCCCGCCTGGGTCCGCTCAACACTTCCACGCGCGCCCGGTCGCCGCAAGCAAACGGCCGGATCCGGCCCCGCCCATCGCCACTCAGACCCCGTGATCCGTGAAGGCGCCCCGGAACTGCGCGGCAGGATGCTCCGCCGGGAGCCGGTCGCTCCCGCTCAGCCGACGGCGCAGAGTGCCCTCCAGCTCGGGCAGGCGGCCGCGCTCCCGCAGGATCGGGGAGACCAGCTCCGCGAAGTCGCGCACGGTGTCGAAGGAGTGGTACTGACGCAGGTTGATCCCGTCGATGCCCTCCACATCGAGCCAGTGCTCGATCGCATCCGCGACCACCTCCGGCGTGCCGGCCACGAAGAACCTGTCCTGCCAGGCCTCGTCGACGGCGTCCAGCAGCTCGCCGACGGTGGAGGAGAGACCGCGCCGGCCCACCGGGGTGTCCGCCGGCAGGCCCTCGGCCTCGAGCGCCTCGGCGATGGTCCGCTCCCGCGGGTGCTCGAGCGCCCGGATCGGCACCGACTGATGCACGAGCATGCCCTCGATCGAGCGGTGCTCCCGGTAGAGGGCGAGCTTCGCGTCGACCTCCTCCTGGGTGCTGGCCGTGATCACCGCCGCCTGCACCACGAACTTCGGAGCTGCGGGATCGCGGCCGGCCTCCGCAGCGGCGGCGCGCACGGCCGGGACGGTGCGCTCGAGCAACGGGCCGTGGGTGAAGACCAGCTCGGCATGGCGTCCGGCGCGCAGGGCACCCGCGGGGGACGCAGTGGCGAGGATCAGAGTCGGGGTGCGCTGCGGGGAGGGCTCGGAGAGATGCGGGCCGGCGACGGAGAAGTTCTCGCCGACATGGTCGATGCGGTGGACCTTGGTCGGGTCCGCGTAGGTACCGGCCTCGGCGTCACGCACCACGGCGTCCTCCTCCCACGAGCCCTCCCAGAGCTTGTACACCACCTCGAGGTACTCGTCGGCGATCTCGTAGCGGTGATCGTGCTCGATCTCGTCGGCGAGCCCGAAGTTGCGCGCAGCGTTGGGCAGGTAGGAGGTGACGATGTTCCACCCGACCCGTCCATCGGTGAGGTGGTCCAGGGTGGACATGCGCCGGGCGAAGGCGAAGGGCGGCTCGTAGCTCGTGGAGAAGGTGATGCCGAAGCCGAGGCGTTCGGTGACCGCGGCCATCGCGGGGACCACCAGCATCGGATCGTTGTTGGGGATCTGCAGCCCCTCCCGCAGGGCGGTCTCGGCGGAGCCTCCGTAGGTGTCATAGGCACCCACCACATCGGCGAGGAAGATCGCGGTGAAGCCGCCGGATTCGGCGATCTGTGCGAGCTCGGTCCAGTACTCGAGGTCGGTGTAGCGATGGCGGTTGTTGCCGGGCAGCCGCCACAGCCCGTGGGTGATATGGCCGACGCAGTTCATCTCGAACAGGTTCAGGATGAGGGGCTTGGGGGACACGAGGGCTCCATTCGTCGGTCAGGGATGCTGCCCTGCACGATCCGCCCTGCGGCCCCGCCGCGCACGTCCTGTGAACGACGGTGACCGGGGAATTCGACGGCGCCCTCTACGTCGACGCACTCGTTCCTGCGGCGTCATGATTCACCGGGGCCACGGGAGCGACGCATCCCGGGACCCTCGGGGATCGCCCGGCCTGCTGAGGGTGATCAGCTCTCGTCGTGGTGCTGGACGCCGGCGCTGCGGGCGACCTCGCGCCAGTTGTCGGCGAGCGATGCCACGGAAGCATGGGCGTTCAGCCCGCTCGGCTGCGGCACCACCCACAGCGCGACGCTCGCAGGCCAGCCGGCGACCGTGGCGGGGTCCTGGAGCCCGAGCCGGGCCTTGGGCAGCGAGTAGGCGGAGCGGAATGCGGTGATGCCCGCGATCGCGACGGCCTGCGGTCGCAGCTGCTCGAGCCGTGCGATCAGCTGCGTCCCGGACCGTTGCAGCTCTTCACGCCCCAGCTCGTCGGCGCGCACCGTGGCGCGACCGATCAGATTCGTGATGCCGATGCCGCGTCGGTGGAGATCCTGCTCGTCCTCGGGAGCCAACCCGCGGGAGGCATCGACCAGGCGGGAGGTGAGACCGGCCCTGTGCAACGAGGGCCAGAACCGGTTGCCGGGCCGGGCGAAGGGAGCGTTGACCGCTGCGGTCCAGAGACCGGGATTGATGCCGACGATCAGCAGCCGCAGCGGCGGGTCCAGCGCCGGATCGGGCAGCACATCGTCGATCGAGTCCGGATCCGGGGTGGCGAAGGCGGCGAGGTCCTGCTTGGTCGGCTTCCGGCCCGCGAGGGGGGAGGGGCGCCGTGTGCTCATCCCGGCACTGTACTGCGGAGCGCGGGCGCGATGCACTGCGGAGCGCGCGCTCTGGGTGGGGCTCTGCGGGCCGCGCGTACGCTGAGGACATGCGCCCCATGGAGGCAGGACGACTGCACGTGATCGCGGGTCCGATGTTCGCTGGCAAGACCGAGGAGCTGCTGCGGAGGGTCCATCGGGCCCGGTTGGCCGGGCTGCGGGTGGAGGTGGTCGGCCACCTTCTGGATGAACGCGGCGGCGCGGACCGGCTGAGCTCCCACGCCGGGCGCTCGCTCCCCGCGCGCATGCTCGAGCATGCCGAGGAGCTGCAGGTGCCGACCGGTGAGGACAGACCCCACATGGTCGCGATCGATGAGGCCCAGTTCTTCGGCCCGTCGATCGTGCCGGTGATCGAGAGGCTGCTCGACGCCGGGATCCAGGTGGAGGTCGCCGGGCTGTGCATCACCTACGACGGTGAGCCCTTCGCCCCGCTGCCCACGCTGATGGCGCTCGCCGAGGAGGTGGTGAAGCTGACTGCGGTGTGCACCGTCTGCGGCGCGGATGCGGCCTTCCACACCCGGCTCGTCGATGACGGCTCCGATGCTCAGCGGATCACCACCTTGCAGGTCGGTGGCGCCGAGTCCTATCAGGCGCGCTGCCGCAGCCATCGCTGGAGCACTGCCCAGCCGCTCGGGGGGAACGCCACGCCGCTCGGGTGACACGCCTGCCGCGCGGAGGAACCGTCATGCCGTTCCGAGGAACGGCCCGCTCAGGTGATCGGCTCGGCGCCCGGCTCGACGACTTCGATGCCGTCCAGGTCCCACTGCCCGTCGATGCGCCGCACGTAGTAGCGCAGCTGGACCTCGGCGTCGTCCCCATTCGAGGAGAACGACTCGGTGACCTCGAAGATCGCGTATCCCTGCCGGTTGATGCGCTCATCGACCTGATAGTCGATCGAGGTGATCCCGCCCAGCGCCTCCTCGAAGATCGAGCAGCTCGTCAACCCGGTCGCGTCGCGGTACTCCTCCGTGGTGGAGTCCATGAACAGCTCGCAGTCCGTGGTCTCCAGCGAGGTGTAGAAATCCTCGAGAGTCGACTGCGGGTTACCGCGGGTGAGCACCTGGAAGGCGATGAAGATCGCGAAGGCCGCGATCACCAGCAGACCGACGGCGGCGACGCCGGCGACCAGCAGCCAATGCCACATCGGGCGCTTGGGCCGACCGGGTCCCGAGGACAGCGGGCGCCCCTGCTGCGGCTGTGCGTAGACCATGACTTCTCCCCGGGTTCGTGTGGCGTCTCCGGTCAGTATCCCGTACTCGGCACTGCCGTGCGATGGGGAGCACTCCCCACTCCCGGGCCTGCCTGGCCCGCGAGAGGACGGGCAGTCGATAGCCTGGCGTGCATGATCGTCACCGCAGACCAGGGACCCGTGGGATCACCGACCAGCAAGGACGGCGCCGGGCTGCGGGCACCGTCCGCCCTGCGGTACGCAGGGAGCGCCGGTGAGGGCGCCGAAGCCGTGGCACCTGTCCTCCCGGGTCTCCGGGAGCTGACGGGCCGCACCATCGCCCCCGGTGATGTCCTGCGCTGGTTCGTGCACCCTGCGCTGGATGCGGCCCAGACCTGGGGGGCGACCTATGTGGCTCTCGATCTGGTGCTCGACGATGGCAGCCGGCTCTCGGACATCGCGCCCCGCGACCAGTACGGGACCCTCGCCACCGCCCGCGGACTCGGCGACGGGAAGATCCTCTACGCGGACCAGTGGAATGACGTGCAGTTGAGCCTGGAGGATCTCGTCGGCCGCACGATCACCGAGGTGCTGATGGTGCTCGACGCCCCGGCGGATCCCGAAGGTGACCTGCTCGAGGAGATCGGCGGGCCGGATGCTTCGCGGGTCGCCGACGGCGCGATGCTCACCGGCTGGATCGACGGCCCGTACCTGGGGGCTCCGCGCGCGGATCCGCCCCTCGAGGACCCGGTGGCCTGGGTCGACACCCGGCGCGGCAGCCATGCCTCGAGCGAGTTCTCCCGCGGGAACACTCTGCCGCTGACCGCACTGCCCAACGGCTTCGCTCTCTTCACTCCGGCGACCGACGCGCGCACCCGGCGGTGGGCGTACGAATACCACCGCGCCAACGGTCCGGACAACCGCCCCCGGCTCCAGGGCATGGCGCTGTCCCACCAGCCCAGCCCTTGGATGGGGGACCGTCACCAGCTGATGATGATGCCGCTGCTCGGCGCGACGCCGGATGCGAGCCCAGCGGCCCGGGCCCGGGCCTTCGACCATGACCGGGAGACTGCCCGGCCGGACCTGTACGAGGTCGCCCTGGACGGCGGCATCACGCTGCGCCTGGCACCGACAGACCACGGCGCGATCTGTGAGATCGACCTGCCGGAGCAGAGCGAGGCGCCGCACCTGCTGGTCGAGGGAGTCGACCAGCACTCGCGGGTCGATGCGGCGGGATCCGTCTTCGACGGCCGCCTGCACGCATGGGTCGACTCCTCCCCGGCACTGGGTCAGGTCCGCACCGAGGGCGCCACCCGCATGTACCTGCTGGGGCAGGTGGATCCCGCGCCGGTCTCCGTGGACCAGGCTCGGGGTGAGAGCCGGGGCAGCGTGCTGACCTTCGCTCCCGGCACCCGTCGGGTCACGGTCCGGCTGGTCACCAGCTATCTCGGTCTCGAGCAGTGCCGGCGCACGTTCGGCCAGGAGCTCGCCGAGCGCAGCTTCGAGGAGGTCCGTGCGGCCGCCCACGCGGCCTGGTCCGAGCGGCTGCAGGTGATCGACGCCCCGGATGCCGCTCCGGCTCAGCGCCGCACCCTGTACGGCAACCTCTATCGGCTGAACCTCTATCCCACCTCGCATGGGGAGAACGCGGGCAGCCTCGAACGTCCTGAGCCGGTCCACGCGAGTCCGGTGCTGCCGGTGAAGGGCGCCCCCACCGCGACCCGCACAAACGCGCAGGTGCTTCCGGGGAAGATGTACGTCAACCACGGTTTCTGGGACACCTATCGGACGTCCTGGCCGGCCTATGCGCTGCTCTATCCGCAGCTCGCCGCCGAGCTCGCGGACGGCTTCGTCCAGCAGTACCGCGAGGGCGGTTGGATCGCCCGCTGGTCTGCGCCGGGATATGCGGACTGCATGACCGGCACCAGCAGCGATATCGCCTTCGCGGACCTCCACGTCAAAGGGGTCCCGCTGCCGGACCTGCTCTCCGCCTACGAGTCAGGGCTGCGCAACGCCACCGTGGCCCCGCCCTTCCCCGAGGTGGGGCGCAAGGGCAACGAGCGGGCGGTGTTCACCGGCTATGTCGACACGGATACCGAGGAGTCCGTGTCCTGGGCGCTCGAGGCGCACATCAACGACGCGGGACTCGCCGCCCAGGCGGAGCTGCTCGCGCAGCGCGCCGAGGCCGACGGCGAGGCGGTGGCGGCCGGGCAGCTGCGCGAGGAGGCGCGCTATCTTGCGGCGCGCAGCCTGAACTACCCGTTGCTGTTCGACCCCGCGATCGAGTTCTTCCAGGGCCGCCACGCCGATGGCGCCTTCGCGCAGAGCCCCGAGGAGTATGACCCTCGCGTCTGGGGCGGGGACTACACCGAGACCGACGGCTGGAACTTCGCCTTCCACGTCCCGCATGACGGGGAGGGGCTGGCCACCCTGTACGGCGGCCGCGAGATGCTGCGTGGACGGCTCGAGGAATTCTTCGACACCCCGGAGCGGGCAGACCGACCGGGCAGCTACGACACGGTCATCCACGAGATGGTCGAGGCGCGCGCAGTGCGGATGGGCCAGTTCGGGATGTCGAACCAGCCCTCGCACCACATCCCCTTCCTCTTCCACCACGTCGGAGCACCCGAGGAGGCGTCCCGGATCGTGCGAGAGGTGCACCGCCGGCTCTTCGTCGGCGAGCAGATCGGCCAGGGCTACCCGGGTGATGAGGACAACGGCGAGATGAGCGCCTGGTGGCTGCTCACAGCGCTGGGCCTGTACCCCCTGCAGCTCGGAACCGGCCGCTACCACCTGGTGGCGCCGCTGTTCCCCCGCGCCACCGTGCATCCCCTGGGCGGGACCCCGTTCTCCATCACCACCCAGGCGGAGGATCCGCAGGACACCTGCATCACCGGCATGACCGTGGACGGCCGGGAGCACCGCGACTCCTGGATCGACCACGCGGACCTGCGCGGCCGCCTGCACCTGCGCCTCGCCGCGGAACCCGCGGACTGGGGAGGGATCCCCCCGTCCCCGAGCACGCCGGGGGAGCGGCCGCAGCCGCTGCGCGATCTGTTCGCCGCCGACCCCTCGGACCCGCTGCACGATGACGACTCCCGCACCGAGCGCGCCTTCGGAACTGCGAGCGCGGTGATCGAGCTGCCGGAGCTGGGCGAGCCGCAGCAGGCCCGATTCCTCACCCTGACCTCCTCTGCGCAGACCGGCGGGGACCCGATCGCCTGGCGCCTCGAGGGATCGGACGACGGGCGCGACTGGACGGTGCTCGACGCCCGTTCCGCGCAGAGCTTCCGCTGGCGCCGACAGACCCGCCCCTTCGAGATCGCGAACCCCCGGCCCTGCCTCCATCACCGCCTGGTGGTGACGGTCTCTGAGGGGCTGCTCCGGCTGGCGGAGATCGAGCTGCTGGCCTGAGGAGCCTGAGACGCGAGCGGGCGCCTGAGGACACCGCCACGGCCGGAGAGCGGGATGCCTGAACGCCGGTCGCGCAGCGCCCACGGCCAGGTCATCAGCGCCCAGACCGCCGCGATCAGCACCGCTTCGACCAGCAGGTACTGCGGCCATGGGCCGAGCAGGTCCAGGATCGAGGGCCCTGCGGGAGCCCGGTTGAGGTAGCCGTAGTTCGCGCCGGTCAGAGCATTGCCGGTGAAGGCGATCACCGCCCACGCCGCCGTCACCGCGTAGGCGAGTCCGTAGCCCCGCCAGGTGGGCCGATAGCCGAGCCCCCAGATCAGCACCAGAGGTGCCAGCAGTCCCGCCCCATGCGCGATCCAGTACTGCGTGAACTCCAACGGGATCCACACGAAGTAGTTCACATCCGGTGTGAGCACGGACTGCAGGTTCAACGTCAGGCCCCAGAACCAGCTGACCACGATCGCCCACCGGGCCTGTGTGATCAGGGCCAGTGGCACGAGGAACCGCAGCGCGTCGGAATAGTGCAGCGGCAGGGATTCATGGAGGTTCCAGGCCCAGGGCATGAAGCCCCACGACGTCCAGAACACGGCGTTGGCGAGCAGCACCCAGCCTGCGATGCGGAGCACCTGGTCCACGCGCTGCGGTGCTGAGCGGCGGGCCCAGAGGACCAGCGCGAAAGCGGCGAGCACGAGCAAGGCGAGCATGGTCAGGTGGGCCGCGCCGTAGGCGGGCATGTGCCCGAGGGGCCCCGCGGCCAGCAGAGCGCCTGAACTGTGGCTCTCCGGCATCTCTGCTCCTTGCGCTCCGGCGAGTGCTCCGGCCGCTCTCGAGGGCCGACGTCGTCGGTCTGTCGTCTTCGCTCCGCCACAATGGTGGGCCAGCACAGGCACTCTGTTCGAGCATACGGAAGCTCCCCGCCGCGGCGGGGAGCTTCCAGTCGAGAGAGGTGTGCACCGAAGGTCATGCTCGGTGGGCGTGCTCGGAAGAGGGGAGGAGTCCGGCTCAGCCGGGCATGGCCCGGAGGATTAGGCGGCAGCGCCCTGTCGGCGGCTGCCGAGCTCCTTGAGCACGGTGACCAGCGCCGCGGAGACCAGCGTGCCGGCGAGGATCGCCACCAGGAATCCCCAGATCGGGGAGATCGCGAAGGCGACGAAGATGCCGCCGTGCGGGGCCTGCGAGCCGACGCTGAAAGCCATGATCAGCGCACCGGTGACGGCGCCGCCGGCCATCGAGGAGGGGATCACGCGCAGCGGGTCCGCCGCGGCGAAGGGGATCGCGCCCTCCGTGATGAACGCCGCCCCGAGCAGCCAGGCAGTGGCGCCGTTCTCCCGCTCCACCGGGGAGTAGAGCTTCCGGCGCACCACGGTGGACAGGGCCATCGCCAGCGGCGGCACCATGCCCGCGGCCATCACGGCCGCCATGATCTGGAAGGATGCCTCGGTGCCCTGGGAGAGGCCGGCGGTCGCGAACAGGTAGGCGGCCTTGTTGACCGGTCCGCCCAGGTCGAAGCACATCATCAGGCCGATGATCACGCCGAGCAGAATCGCGGAGGAGCCGGACATCCCGGTCAGCCCGTCCTGCAGGGCGGTCATCAGGGAGGCCAGCGGGCGGCCCAGGAACAGCAGCATCAGACCGCCCACGATGAGGGTGGTCAGCAGCGGGATGATCACCACGGGCATCAGCCCGGCGAGCCACCGCGGCGGCTTCAGGGTGGTGAACCACAGGGCGACCAGGCCGGCCAGCAGGCCGGTGATCAGGCCGCCGAGGAACCCGGCACCGATCGCCAGGGACACGGCGCCGCCGATGAAGCCGGGGGCGATGCCCGGGCGTCCCGCGAGGCCGAAGGCGATGTAGCCCGACAGCGCTGCCACCAGGAAGCCCATGCCGAGGTTGCCGAGGGTGAACAGCACTGCGCCGAGGTAGAGGGCCAGACCTGCCCGATCGGTCTGCATCGCCCCGGTCGCACCGTCATAGGTCTGGTGGTCCGGCAGGGAGCCGAGCGAGAAGGTGGTCGCGACGTCCTGCGCGACGAAAGCGACGTCGAAGCCGGCGATGAGGAAGCCCAGCGCCATCAGCAGGCCGCCCGCGGCGACGAAGGGGATCATGTAGGACACGCCGGTCATCACGGCGCCCTGGATCCGTCGCGGCCAGGACTGCCGCGTCCCCGACTGCGAGGAGTCAGCAGAGCCGCTGCCGGACGCGCCAGCGGCCGGGACGCGCCGGGCCGACGGGTCCGAGGAGGCGGCGACGGCCTCGTCGATCATCTGCGGGCCGTGGGAGATGGCCCGCTTGACGGGATGCTCCACCAGCGGCAGTCTGGCGAAGCGCTCACGACCGGAGATGTTGACATCTGCGGCGACGATCAGTGCGCTCGCCGCGGCGATCTGCTCCTCGGTGAAGGGGGTGATCCCGCCCGAGCCCTGGGTCTCCACGTGCAGCTCGACGCCCTTCTCCTTCGCGGCGTTCTCGAGCGACTCGGCGGCCATATAGGTGTGGGCGATGCCGGTGGGGCAGGAGGTGATCGCCAGCAGCACCGGAGCTGCGTCGGCGTCGGGCTGCGCCACCGGTGTGGCCTCCGCAGTCGTCCCTGCGCCTGTGCTGGCGGCTGTCCCTGCTGCCGTCGCCGGGGCCGCCACGGGCTCCGGTGCGGGCTCGAGCACGGCCATGACCAGGTCGGAGACCTCATGGGGCTCCTTCACAGCACGCAGGTCCGCGAGGAACTCGGGGCGGATGAGCGCGCGCGAGAGCTGAGCGAGGAGCTTCAGATGCTGGTCGTCGGTGCCCGCGGGAGCAGCGATACCGATGATCAGATCAGCGGGCCCATCGGCGGAGCCGAAATCCACGGGCTCTGCGAGGCGCAGGAAACCCAGCGCCGCCTCATGGACCGCGTCGGTGCGGCAGTGGGGGATCGCGAAGCCGCCGGGCATGCCGGTGGCGAAGGACTCCTCGCGCTTGAGCAGCCCCGCCTCGAGGCCGTCGCGGTCGGCGCGACCGGTGGCGGAGATCAGATCAGCCATCAGGCCGATCACCGCGTGCTTGTCGCCGGGAGGATCGACCTCGAGGCGGACCAGCTCTGGGGTCATCAGGGGAGCGGACATGAGTTCTCCTTCGAACGGGCTCCTCCGCGACTGCGGAGTGAGGGCGTGCAGGGTGAGGGCAGGTTCAGAGACGGACGACGCCGGTGGCGTCGATGCGCACCTGGTCCGGCCGGGGGATGGTGGTGCCGGGCAGGCCGACGGCGGCCGTCCCGTAGGCCAGGGCGCGGGCCAGGCGCTGTGCCGGTCCCTCCCCGAGATCGCGGCCGATCAGGTAGCCCGCGGTCGCGGAGTCGCCGGCGCCGACGGTGGAGACCACCGGGCCCGCTGCGGAGGGGCAGTACCAGGCGGAACCCTCGGTGGCGAGCAGTCCGCCGGCTCCGCCGAGGGTCACCAGCACGGCGCCGACGCCGCGGTGGTGGAGGTCCAGGGCCGCCTCGTGCACTCCGGCGAGGTCACCGGCGGCGGCCTGGCGCTCGAGGGCATCGCCGTCGGTGCCGACGATCTGTCCGAGCTCCTCGGCATTGGGCTTGAGGAAGTCTGGCGCGACCTGCGGCAGTGCGGCGGCGAGCGCCATGAGCGGCGCGTCTGAGGTGTCGACCCCGACCCGGGCCCCCTGGGCGTGGAGCTGCTGCACCAGGCGCACATACTCGTCGACCGGCAGGCCCGGTGCCAGCGAGCCGGAGAGCATCACGGTGTCCTGCGGACCGGCGGTTCCCAGCAGGAGCTGTTCGAGTGCGGAGACCTCGGAGACGGACAGAGTCGCCCCGGGCTCGTTGAGCTTGGTGGTGAGCTGCGGGCTGGAGAGCACGGTGAGGTTCGTGCGCACCCTGCCCGAGATCGGGCTGGAGCGGACCGTGAGCCCCTCCGCTGCGAGCAGCGTCAGCAGTGGGTCCGCCGGTGCTGCCGGGAGCACCGCGGTGACGGGCAGGCCCGCTCGGTGGACGCCGAGCGCGACGTTGATGCCCTTGCCGCCGGGCTGGGTGTGGTCCTCGCCGATGCGATGCACGCCCCCGGGGGTGAGCGGGCCACCCAGGTCGACCGTCCGATCCAGTGAGGGATTCGCGGTGAACGTGATGATCATGCGCAGATCACCTCGACGCCGGCTTCAGCGAGGAGGGCGCTGAGCTCGGGAGGCGGTGGTCCGTCGGTGACCAGGGTGTCGACGTCGGTGAGGGCGGCGAAGGTGATCAGGCGCGTGATGCCGAACTTCGAGGAGTCTGCGAGGACCACTCGCCGGTCGGCCGACGTCACCATCGCCGTCTTCACGGCGGCTTCGTCGGGGTCGGGGGTGGTGAAGCCCTCGGGCCCCAGGCCGTTGCAGCCGAGGAACACGACCTCCGGATGGAGCAGACGGATCGCGTCGACGGTGGTGGCACCGACGGCTGCCTCGGTGGCGGGACGCACCCTGCCGGGAAGCACGTGCACCGCCAGATCGGTATGGCGCAGGGCGCCCTGCGCGATCGCAGGAGCGTTCGTGATCACGGGGCCACGGCGACCGTCGAGGTGGGGCAGGAGCTCACCGATCGTGGTGCCGGCGTCGAGCAGCACGGCGGCCTCGGGGTCGGAGGGCAGCAGACGCGCGGCGGCGAGGGCCAGGCGCCGCTTGGCCTCGATGTTGGTGATCCGGCGGGATTCGAGGTCCGGCTCCACCTCGCCGGGGTGACGCGTGACGGCCCCGCCGTGGACGCGATCCAGGAGCCGCTGTTCGGCGAGCTGGTCGAGATCGCGGCGGATGGTCTCGGTGGCCACCTCGAACTGTGCGGCGAGATCGGTGACGGTGACGCGGCCGGATTCGGTCAGCGCATCCAGGATCCGATGTCGGCGTTCTGGGGCGTACATGCATCCACCTGCTTCATCGACGGGGCGGGAGCGGAGAGCTCGGGGAGCCGTACCGCGTGAGGATCACAGTAGCCGGGAAAGCCACACAAAACAACAGTGGGAGTGTGTGGGTTTTTCTGGGTGTGCGGTGGCTCGACCGTCGAATCTCGGAGCTGCCTGCCTGCGCAGCACCGGGCGTGAGAGAGCGAGCTGTGAGGAAGAGAGCAGACCCACGGCTCCAGCACCCGAGCGCAGGGCCAGGGGCGGCTACCATCGGAGCACTCTGCATCGCCCCTCCCGAGGAGAACCGAACCGATGTCCCAGGCCTTCCACGCCGATTCCTCCGACCTCGTCGTCAAGGAGGTGCTGAGCTGGGAGCTGTTCGGCACTGCCTCGCGCGAGTTGGCACAGAACATCGCTGACTCCGACTTCGAGCCCGAGATCGTGATCGCCGTTGCCCGCGGCGGGCTGCTGCCCGCAGGCTCGCTCTCCTACGCCCTCGGCCTCAAGCTGGCCGATGCGATCAACGTCGAGTTCTACACCGACGTCCACGAGACCCTGCCCGATCCGGTGCTGCTCGCGCCGATGCTCGACACCGAGTCGATCAAGGGCAAGCGCCTGCTGGTCGTCGACGATGTCGCCGATTCCGGCCGCACCCTCGCCCTGGTGCTGGACCTGCTGCGTGAGATGGGCGCCGACGCCCGCAGCGCCGTCCTCTACGCGAAGTCCGCCTCCGTGGTCTCCCCGGACTACGTGTGGCGCCGCACCGATGAGTGGATCGTCTTCCCCTGGTCCGCCGAGCCGCCCGTGACCCCGGCCGGCGCCTGACCCAGCGCCGGTTCCCCTGCCTGCGCTGGTTCCCCGGCCAGCGCCGGGACCCCGGCCGGCAGGGTCGCGATAGGACGAAAACGAGCCAGAATCCGTGAGGATCTGGCTCGTTTTCGTACGATCCTGCGTTGCCTGCGTTGCCTGCGTCCCGACGGGCGCGGTGGGGCCCGCGGGGCGCCTCAGCGCTGGGGCATGGGGGGCGTTGGGTTCCCTGAGTCGGTGGAGGAGCCGACGGCGGCATCCGTACCGGGGGTGTCGTCGGCGCTCGCCGCGGCGTGCTTGCCCTCGTCGTCGCCGTGCTCGTCGTCACCGTGATGCCCGAAGGGCAGGAAGTGCATGATGACGGCAACGATGCCGCCGACGATCAGGCCGAGCACGAACGAGAAGAAGGTGTTGATCAGCCAGGCGAGCACTCCGCCGACCCCGGCGACGCCAGCCACCAACCCCTCGAGGTGGTGGACGAAGCCATAGGGCTGGGCGAGCCCGAGCTCGTGGGTGCCGACCAGCAGGATGTGACCGCCCACCCAGAGCATCGCGACCATGCCCACATAGCTGATCACGGTCATGACCTTCGGCATCGCCTGGACCAGGCCGTTGCCGAACTTCTGCTTGAACTCCGAGTCCTTGTCGGCCGCCATCGCCAGGCCCACGTCATCCATTTTCACCAGGATGCCGACGGCGCCGTACACCAGCACGGTGATGCCGATCGCGACGACGACGAGCACGATCGCGCGCGCCCACAGCGAGTCCGCTTCGATCGAGTTCATGGAGATCACCATGATCTCTGCGGAGAGGATCAGGTCCGTGCGTACCGCGCTCGAGACGATCTTGTCCTCGGCGTCGGCTCCCTTGGCGGCGGCCGGCGCCTTCTTCGGCTTCCCGCTGACCAGCTCCCAGATCTTCTCGGCGCCCTCGAAGCTGAGGTAGAGCCCGCCGAGCATCAGGATCGGCGTCAGTGCCCAGGGTGCGAAGATGCTCAGCAGCAGCAGGACCGGCAGGATGAAGATGAGCTTGTTGCGGAAGGAGCCCTTGGTGATCCGCCAGATGATCGGCAGTTCGCGCTTGGGCTGGAGCCCCTTCACGTACTGGGGCGTCACCGCGGCATCATCGATCACCACCCCCATGGCCTTCGAGCTCGCCTTGACGGAGGCGGCGGCTATGTCGTCCGTGCTGGCTGCGGCCAGGCGCGCGATTGCGGCGACGTCATCGAGCAGTGCAGCGAGTCCACCGGCCATGCTGAGGTTCCTTCTCTCGAGGGGACGGCCGCACGCGCGGCGATCCGGCTCAGGATAACGGGCGTGCGCACCCTCGCGGCCCGGGAGCCCGCCCGATGTCCACCCACCGCGAACATGGCGGGGGAGGCCTCGACTCCTGGTAGCGGCGGTGACAGTGTGGGTGCCATGGATATTGCACTTATCGGAGGACATGGGAAGGTCGCGCTGCTCGCGGCACCGCTGCTCGTGGAGGCCGGGCACACGGTCCACTCGGTGATCCGGAACCCGGAGCATGCGGGGGAGGTCGAGGCCACCGGTGCGAAGGCGGTGCTCAGCGACATCGAGAGCCTCGACGCCGGAGGCTGGGACGAGCTGCTGCGCGGCAAGGACGCAGTGGTGTGGTCCGCTGGCGCCGGCGGCGGGGACCCGGAGCGCACCATCGCGGTCGATCAGCGGGCGGCGATCGCGTCGATGGACGCCGCTCAGCGCGTCGGAGCGAGCCGCTACGTGATGGTCAGCTACTTCGGCGCGAGCCTGGAGCACGGCATCCCTGAGTCGGAGCCCTTCCACGCCTATGCCGAGGCCAAGGCGCAGGCCGACGCCCACCTGCAGGGAACCGAGCTGGCCTGGACGATCCTCGGCCCCTCGGGCCTCACCCTCGAGGAGCCGACCGGACGAATCGATCTCGGCGCGCCCGAGAGCGGCACCGTCTCGCGCGCCAACGTGGCCCGCACCATCGCGGCCGCCATCGAGCGTCCCGGCACCGCCGGGAAGTTCCTCCAGTTCAACGATGGGGAGCAGGAGATCGGCGCAGCTTTCGACACCGTGATCTGACGCGTGATCTGACGCCGCGAGCTGATCCCGCGAGGTGACGCCGCGAGGCGGAACTGCGGGATGGCCCCGCGGGAGATGCCGCCCCAGGCGGGCCCCGGTTGCCCCGACGCGACCGGGGCCCTCGTGCGTCGCAGGGGTCGGAGGGCATCCATCGGTTCGTCCGACCTGCGGTGATCGCGCGACCTGCGGTGTTCGTGCGACCTGCGGTGATCGTGCGACCTGCGGTGATCTATCGTGAGTGGACCGGACCGAGAACGAGGAGCAGCAGCAGTGGACAGCGCACGCCGTTGGGCCGGGATCGTGGCCCTCGCGGCCGGGATCTTCGTGCTCATCACCATCGAGGAGCTGCCCATCGGGGTGCTCAGCGTGATGGCACCGGATCTCGGGGTGAGCGAGGGCATGGCCGGCCTCACGGTCACGGTGCCCGGTGTCCTCGCCGGCATCGTCGCCGTCCTCACCCCCGTGATCGTGCGCGGGATGGATCGCCGCCTCGTGCTGGTCCTCGCCCTCGCCTCCGTCGTCGTCTCCAGCGCTCTGAGCGTCATCGCCCCGACCTTCGCGGTGCTTCTGATCTCCCGCCTCTTCGCCGGCATCTCGATCGGCCTGTACTGGGCGGTGATGGCGATCGTTGCCCTCGGCCAGGTCGGGAAGGAGCATGCCGCGCGGGCGCTGACCATCGCCTTCAGCGGCGCGGGGGCTGCGCTGGTGCTGGGCGTGCCGGTCGCCGCCTGGATCGGCACCCACATGGGGTGGCGGGCCGCCTTCGCGATCGTCGGAGCGGTCGCTGCGGTCGTCGCCCTCCTGATCCTGGTGCTGGTGCGTCCCGTGCGCTCGCCGGTCAACGTCACCCCGGCGATGATGCTCCTCGCAGCCCGCACTCGCGGGGTGCGCTACGCGGTGGCCCTCACCCTCCTGGTGGTGGTCGCGCAGTTCATCACCTACTCCTATGTCAGCCCCATCCTGCTGGAGCGGGCGGATGTGCCCGTGACCGATGTGGGCATGATGCTCCTGGCCTACGGCATCGCCGGACTGATCGGCAACTTCGCCGTGGCCCCGCTGCTGCGCCGCAGCGCCCCCTGGGGCGTGCTGGTGGTCTCCGCCGGGGTGGGGGTGTCGCTGATCGCGGTGCACCTGCTCATGGACAGCCCGGCCATGGCCCTCGCGATCCTGCCGCTGTGGGGATTGTTCGTCGGAGCGATCTCGGTGGCCATCCAGGCCTTCGTGGGCTCCGAGGCCGGTGAGGTCCTCGAAGAGGGCACTGCGCTGAACAGCGCGGTCTTCAACATCTCGATCGCCGCCGGTGCGCTCGTGGGCGGGCTGATCATCGACCGGGCCGGCCAGGGGGTCCTGATACTCACCTCGACTGCGATGGTGAGCGCCGGCGCCCTCCTGGCCGCGTACTACGTGCTCACCTCTCGCTCTCGCGGCCGACAGGCGACGCCCCTCCAGTAACACCGCCGGCAGCGGGATCCCGCAGGCTGCGCAACCTCCCGGCCCGCAATGCTGTTCAGCTCCGGACGCCGTTCAGCCCGTGACCCGGAACGAGTCCGCCCCGCGCGGTGCCTCCCGGTGTACGTCGATCCCGTCGACGCGGGCGCTCGAAGGACCCTTTCGCAGGTGCTCGATCATCGACTCCACGGCCTCCGGCGGGCCCTCGACGTCGGCTTCGACCGTGCCATCGAGCAGATTCCGCACCGTGCCGCCGACACCCAGCCGCGATGCCGCCGAGGCGGCATCCATCCGGAAACCGACTCCCTGCACCCGGCCCCGGACCCGCACGATCCGCCGCACAGACTCGATGCCGTCGGCTGCTGCGTCGTTCATGACTGTCCCCTCCCGGTGGGCGTTGCGCGTGCCTGCGCGTCACCCGATCGTCCTCGCCCTGATCGTAGTGTCGGCCGTCGAGGGCACCTCTCGTGGCCCCCTCGACGCACCTCATCAGCACCCCAGAGCCAGAACACCGTCCGCGTGCGAAGAAAACCTCTGGACCGTCAGCCCCGACGATGGTGGAATCCAGTCATGGCGACGACGCTGACCATCCCGACCCCCGACCTTCTCGAGCACGCGATCGGGACGCTGCGCACCTGGCAGCGGGAGGATGGCCCGTTCCATCTCCATCCCGGCGATCTCGGCTGGCACCACCTGCGTGGGGCCGAGGCCGCTACGGCGCACCTGCGCCTCTGGCACCGCGAGGATCGCCTGGTCGCCCTCGGCCTGTTGGACGGGCCGGACCTCGTGCGCACCGCTGTGGATCCTGCTCTGGCCGCCGACGAGGAACTCGCCCGCTCCATGGCCGAGGCCCTCGCCCGGCCCGAGCATGCGGTGCTGCCGGAGGGCCAGGCCTTCGTGGAGGCGCATTCCGCGCATGGTCTTCGCACCGAGCTGCTGCGGCGCGGCTGGAGCGAGGGAGAGCCGTGGGTGCCCCTGCGCCGGGGCCTCGCCGCGCCGGTCGAGGAGCCCGGGATCGTCATCGAGCAGGTCGGCGCCGACACCATCGCGGAGTACACGGCCGTGCACCGCTCCGCCTTCGACAGCCCCGGCGTGACTGATGAGCGCTTCCGCATCATGACCACCTCACCGGCCTATCGCGACGCCGTCTCGCTGCTCGGCCGCGACTGTGACAGCACCGCAGTCGCGGTGGTCACCGTCTGGTCCGCCGGCGTCGGCCGCCCCGGACTCATCGAACCGATGGGCGTGCACGCGGACCACCGCGGGCGCGGCCACGGTCGTGCGATCTGCCGTGCCGCCGCCGCGCAGCTGCGCGACCTGGGAGCCTCGAGCGCGCTGGTGTGCACCCCGCGCTCCCAGGCCGGCGCCGTGGAGACCTATGTCGCGGCCGGATTCGCGCAGCGCGCAGAGGTCCCGGACCTGCAGCGCTGCGCGGTGACCTGAATCCTCGCCGCTGGCCTCAGGCGTTGTCTCCGCCGGTGTCGACCGCGGCCCCGCCGGAGACGGAATCGCCGCCGTCTCCCCACTGCCATTGGGCGATGTCCGGGGCGTCCTCCCCATGCTCGTAGGCGTAGGCCCGCGCCCGCAGGCGGGAATCCACCATCTGCTGGCGCAGGCCGGCGTAGCGGATGCTGAGCCCCTCGACCCGGTCGATCACGTCCATCACCAGGTGGTAGCGGTCCGCGTCGTTGAGCATCAGCATGTCGAAGGGCGTCGTCGTGGTGCCCTCCTCCTTGTAGCCGCGCACATGGATCCGGGAGGTGCGGTCGTGGCGGTAGGCCAGGCGATGGATCAGCCACGGATAGCCGTGATAGGCGAACACCACCGGGATGTCCTGCCCGAAATACCCGTCGAAGTCCCGCTGCGAGAGGCCGTGCGGGTGCTCGGTGTCGTCCTGCAGACGCATCAGATCCACCACGTTCAGCACCCGCACCCGCAGCTCGGGGATCTCCGCACGGAGGATCTTCGCCGCGGCGAGCACCTCGATGGTGGGGATGTCCCCAGCGCAGGCGAGGACCACCTCCGGCTCCTGGCCGCTCTGCTCGGTGCCCGCCCAGTCCCAGATCCCCAGCCCGCGCGCGCAGTGGACGACCGCCTCGTCCATGCTCAGCCAGGTCGGGCCCGGCTGCTTGCCGGCGACGACGACGTTGACGTACTGCTTCGAGCGCAGGCAGTGGTCATAGGTGGACAGCAGCGTGTTCGCGTCCGGCGGGAGGTAGACCCGTACGATCTCCGCCTTCTTGTTGACCATGTGATCGATGAAGCCCGGGTCCTGGTGCGAGAAGCCGTTGTGGTCCTGCCGCCATACATGGGAGCTCAGCAGGTAGTTCAGCGAGGCGATGGGGCGGCGCCATTCGAGCTCACCTGACACCTTGAGCCACTTGGCGTGCTGGTTGACCATCGAGTCGACGATGTGGATGAACGCCTCATAGGAGGAGAACATGCCGTGGCGGCCCGTGAGCAGGTATCCCTCGAGCCAGCCCTGGCACTGGTGCTCGGAGAGCACCTCCATCACCCGCCCGGCACGGGCGAGATGCTCGGAGCGGTCATGTTCCTCGAAGTCCGCGTTCCACTGCTTGTCGGTGGCCTCATAGACCGTCTGCAACCGGTTCGACGCCGTCTCGTCCGGGCCGAAGATCCTGAAGTTCGACGGATTGTCCCGGACTACATCCCGCAACCAGGTGCCCAGCACCTTCGTCGCCTCCGCGATCACACCTCCGGGACGGGGGACCTCCACGGCGTACTCGCGGAAGTCCGGTAGTCGCAGCGGGATGAGCACCGAGCCGCCGTTGGTGGAGGGATTCGCGGACATCCGCAGCTCACCGGTCGGCGCGGCGGCGGCGATGTCCTCGTGCAGCCTGCCCTCCTCGTCGAACAGCTCCTCGGGCCGGTAGGACCGCAGCCAGGAATCGAGGTTCGCGAGATGCTCGTCGGTGTCCCGTGCGTTGGCCAGCGGCACCTGATGCGAGCGCCAGGAGCCCTCGGTCTTGTTGCCGTCGATCTCCTTCGGCCCGGTCCACCCCTTCGGGGTACGGAAGACGATCATCGGCCAGGCAGGGCGCTCGGTCTCGCGACCGGCCTTGGCATCCTCGGCCGCGTGCTGCTTGATCTCCGCGATCTGATCGAGCGCCTGATCCAGGACCTCCGTGAAGCGTCGATGGGTCTCCAGCGGGTCCTCATCGTCGAACCCGCCGGTGAAGAACAGCGGGGTGTGCCCGTATCCGCGCATCAGCGAGGCGAGCTCCTCGTCCCCGATTCTCGCGAGCACCGTCGGATTGGCGATCTTGTAACCGTTCAGATGCAGGATCGGCAGCACCACGCCGTCGTTCTGGGGATTGACGAACTTGTTGGAATGCCAGGAGGTGGCCAGCGGTCCCGTCTCCGCCTCCCCGTCCCCGATCACCGTGAAAGCGATCTGATCCGGGCTGTCGAACATCGCGCCGTAGGCGTGCGAGAGCGCGTATCCGAGCTCGCCGCCCTCATGGATCGAACCGGGCGTCTCCGGGGCCACGTGCGAGGGGATCCCGCCGGGGAAGGAGAACTGGGTGAACAGCCGAGCCAGCCCGTCCTCGTCCTCGCTCACCGCCGGATACACCTCGGAGTAGGTGCCTTCGAGATAGGTCGAGGCGACCAGTCCCGGGCCGCCGTGACCGGGGCCGGTGATGTACATGGCCTTCAGCCCGCGCTGAGCGATCGACCGGTTCGCATGCGCGTACAGGAATGTCAGGCCCGGCGTGGTGCCCCAGTGCCCCAGCAGCCGCGGCTTGACGTGCTCCCGCTGCAGCGGTCGGCGCAGCAGCGGGTTGTCCTTGAGGTAGATCTGGCCGACCGACAGGTAGTTCGCGGCCCGCCACCAGGCGTGGAGCCGCCGGAGGTCCTCCTCCGTCGGGGCAGTGGCAGGAGAGTCGGGCCAGCGAGAGTTCATGGTCATGGCGCCTTCCAAGGGGTCGGGAGACCTGCAGGAGCTCCGGCAGGGACGACATCCTCACTGTAGAGCCGGATCGCGGACCTGGAAAGGGGCCGACGGTCCCGACCCGGACCGTTCGGTCCACAGCCGATGAGAGGCGGATGAGAGTCTCCTCAGCATCCGCTCATGGCCCCTTCCCCGTTCTAGCCTGGGGTGACTGTTCGACATCGGGAGTCTGCCGCCGCGGGTGGCAGCACCCCTCCAGGAAGGTGGCACCCCATGAACCGCACCCTCATCCGTCCCCGCACCACCGCCCGCGCCGCGGCGCTCGGGGCACTCGTCGTCGCCCTCGCCGCCGGCTGCGGCGGCACTGATCAGAGCGAGGACGGCGCAGCGCCCAGCGAGGGGTCCGGCACCGCCCAGGAGGGAGGTGACGCCTCCGACGAGGGTGCTGCGACCGACGATGGCGCGGCCGATGACACCTCGACCGACGACAGCGCTGCGAGCGATGACGGCGGCGCGACGGGCTCCGCGCAGCAGGAACCCGCCGCGGCCGCACTGCCCGAGGACGCGGATCTCGCCACCGAGGAGCTGCCGATCACCGCCGAACGAGCACTCGAGATCGCCACCGAGACCGTGGGCGGCGGCGAGCTCGTGCAGATCGAGATCGACCACGATGACCGCGCCTGGGAGTGGGAGCTCGAGCTCATCGCGGACGGCACCCAGCACGAGCTCGACATCGACGCCACCACCGGCGAGGTCACCGCACACGACACCGATGATGACGACGACCAGGACCCCGTGGTCGACGTGACCTCCCCGATGGCCTACGCCGAGGCGATCGAGATCGCCCTCGGTGAGGAGCCCGGGCGCGTCAGCGGCTGGGACCTGGACTCCGACGACGGCAAGATCCGCTACCAGATCGACATCGACCGGGCCGACGGCGGCGACGTCGACGTGGAGGTCGACGTCGAGACCGGTGAGGTCAGGATCGACGACTGACGATCGCCGCGCGCTCGACGACTGATGCTCGCTGGGTACTGCGGTCGTGCGCTCGACGACTGGTGCTCGCTGTGCACTGCGGCTGTGCACTGCGACTGTGCGCCGCAGCCGAGCGCCCTGGCTGCGCACCCTGGCCGGGCATCATGACCCCGCACTACGGTGGGGACCGGGCACAGCACCCGCCCGGACCCCACCGTCGGCAGGAGACGCCATGGACACCGTTGTCATCGACAGCCCCGAGAACTCGCGCTACGAGATCCGCGTGGACGGGACCACGGCCGGATTCGTGGACTACCGGCTGCGCGGGGAAGTTCTCGCAGCGGTGCACACCGAGATCGACGAGGCGTTCCAGGGACAGGGCCTGGCCGGCCAGCTCGTCCGTGGCATGTTCGCCGACCTCCGCGAGCGAGGACTGCAGCTGCATCCCTACTGCCCGCTCGTGCACCGCCTGATCCGCAAGAACCTCGCGGAGCACCTGGACCTGGTGCCGGAGAACGCCCGGGAGCGGTTCCACCTGCCGCTCACGGCCGAGGAGCCCGCCTCCGAGGACGGCCCGCCAGCCTACGAAGGCTGAGCGCCGGGCGGGCCGCCCGCCTCCTCAGCGCGCGGCTATCACCGGCTCGCCGGCGTCGTCGCGATGCATGACCTCGCGGCCGCTCTGCCATACCCGCAGCGTCCGGTTCCGCACATCCAGCGGATCGCCCTCCCAGAGCACCAGATCCGCGTCCTTGCCCGGGGCGAGGGAGCCGAGCCGATCGGCGATCCCCAGCACCTCGGCCGGGTTCAGGGTGATCGCCCGCAGCGCGTCGGCCGAGGCCATGCCGTGCTTGACGGCGAGAGCCGCCTGGTCGATGAGGAACTCGATCGGCACCACCGGATGGTCGGTGATGATCGAGACCTTCACCCCTGCCGCGGTGAGGATCCCGGGCGCCTGCGGGGTGCGGTTCCGGACCTCCACCTTGGAGCGGGAGACGATCAGCGGTCCGTAGAGCACCGGCACCCCGGCGGCCGCGATCCGGTCGGCGATCAGGTACGACTCGGTGCCGTGGTCGAGCACCAGCTCGTAGCCGAACTCCTCGGCGAGCCGCAGGGCGGTGGCGATGTCGTCGGCCCGGTGCGAGTGCTGGCGCCACGGGATCTCGCGCTCCAGCACCCGGGTGAGCGCCTCGGAGACCAGATCCGCATCGCGTTCCTCGACGGGCTTCGCGCTCCAGGCGCGGGCCTTCGCGAAGGCCTGACGGATCGTGAGAGCCACGCCGAGTCGGGTCGAGGGGGTCTGGTTCCGCTCCCCGTAGACGCGCTTGGGGTTCTCGCCGAGCGCGGCCTTGAGCCCGGAGGGGCTGCGCAGCACCATGTCGTCCACCACGCGGCCATGGGTGCGGATCGCGACCGCGAGGCCACCGATCGGGTTCCCGGAGCCGGGATTGACGTTCACCGCGGTGATGCCGCCGATGATCGCGTCGTCGAAGCCGACCTCGACGGGGTTGATCGCGTCGATCGCGCGTGCCGCGGCCATCACCGGGTCGGTCATCTCGTTGGTGTCCTGGCCGGCCCAGCCCTCGCCCTCCTCCCACACGCCGAGGTGCACGTGGGCGTCGATGAACCCCGGCAGCAGCCAGCCGCCCGCCGCGTCGAGCACCTCGGCATCTGCAGGGATCTCCAGGTCGGGCCCGAGATCGGTGATCCGTCCGTCCTGGATCAGGAGCGTCCCGTCGAAGGGCTCGCCCTCGATGGGGACGATATGGGCATTGGTGATGGCGGTGAAGGTCATGCGACGACATTCCGCCGACCGGACGGTGGAGTCAAATCGGCGGCGAAGCCCCACCTCGGGGAGCCGCCCGGGCTACCCTGCGTTCATGTCGAAGAAGCCGAAGACCTCGAAGACACCGAAGCAGTCAGCGCCCAGAGACCAGACGCCCACCGGCTTTCTGATCGAATCCGGGTGGAAGGGCGAGGTCACCGAGCTCGACCCCCGCGCCACCCCCGGCTTCGACGGGAAGAAGGACGACGGCAAGGAGGTGCTCGCGGATCGCGATGGCGAGCTCGACGAGCTCCAGGAGCGCCTGTACGCGGCCCACCATGGTCAGGAGGGCGGCCGCTCCGTGCTGCTGGTCGTCCAGGGGATGGACACCTCCGGCAAGGGCGGCATCATGCGCCATGTGGTGGGGAACGTGGACCCGCAGGGCGTGGACATCGCCGCTTTCAAGGCCCCGACCCCGGCGGAGAAGCGCCATGACTTCCTCTGGAGGATCCGCAAGCGCACCCCAGCTCCGGGTATGATCGGGGTCTTCGACCGCTCGCACTACGAAGATGTGCTGATCCATCGCGTGCACGGCTGGGCCGACGCGAAAGAGATCCGCGAGCGGTACACCGCCATCAACGCCTTCGAGCGGGAGCTCACCGAGGCGGGGACGACGATCGTGAAGGTCATGCTGCACATCTCCCGTCAGGAGCAGGGGGAGCGGCTGATGGAACGGCTCGAGCGCCCGGACAAGCACTGGAAGTTCAACCCGGGTGATGTCGACGAGCGCCAGCACTGGGATGACTACATGCAGGCGTACACACGGGCGCTGAGGGCGACCTCGACGGTCGCGGCCCCCTGGAACGTGATCCCCGCCGACCGCAAGTGGTACGCCAGGATCGCAGTCCAGCAGCTGCTGCTGAACGCCCTCGAGGGCATCGACCCGCAGTGGCACGTCGCCGATTTCGACGTCGAGGAGCAGACCGAGCGGCTGCGGGAGACGATGGACTGACCTGGCGGTCCCGGCCTTCGCGCTGTGCCGAGGCCGGCTCCCAGGAAGCGGCTTGTGCCGCTCAGCTCCGAAGAAGATGATGGAGTCATGGCTTCCATCACCTTCAAGAACACTCCCATCAGCACCGTCGGCGAGCTGCCGGCCACGGGTTCTGCCCTGCCGGCCTTCGAGCTCGTCGGCCAGGACCTCGGTGCCGTCTCGAGCGCCGACCTCGCCGGCAAGCGCGTGGTCCTGAACATCTTCCCCTCGGTGGACACCGGCACCTGCGCGATGAGCGTGCGGAAGTTCAACGAGCTCGCTGCGGGCTTCGAGAACACCGTGGTCGTCTGCGTCTCCTAGGACCTGCCCTTCGCCCAGGCCCGCTTCTGCGGCGCCGAGGGCATCGAGAACGTCGTCACCGGCTCCGCCTTCCGCTCCTCCTTCGGTGAGGACTTCGGCGTGACCATGAGCGATGGACCGCTCGCCGGGCTGCTCTCCCGCGCGGTGATCATCACCGACGAGACCCGCAACGTCCTCTACACCGAGCAGGTCGGCGAGGTCTCCGAGGAGCCCGACTACGAGGCAGCGCAGGCCGCGCTCGCCTGAGCGCTCCCCTTCGACCGGCCCGCGCCCGCGTGAGCGGCTGCTCGCCCCCTGACCTCAGGGCCCGGCTCGCCCTCGGCGCAGACCGGGCCCTGTCTGCTCCACCACAGGAAGGATCGGATCATGAGCACCCCCGAGATCACCCTGGAGCGCGTTCACGACGTGCTGGACGACGAGGGCTCCGCCGCTCACGAATACCGGGTGCTGGTGGATCGGCTGTGGCCCCGAGGCATCAAGAAGGAGCGGCTCGCGCACGACGACTGGGACCAGGACGTCGCCCCCAGCTCCGAGCTGAGGAAGGTATTCCACGGCGATGAGCTGGGTTTCGAGGAGTTCTCGGCCAGGTACCGCCACGAGCTCGAGACCAGCGACGCTCCTCAGGCGCTGCTGGACCGGGCGAACGAGGCCGAGGCCCGGAGGATCGTGCTCCTGTTCGCCGCGAAGGACACCGAGCACAACCATGCCCAGGTCCTGCACGAGGTGCTGGAGGACCTGACCCGCTGACGCGCCGCGCCTCTCCGCGCGCGCGCCACCGGGCGGACGTCCGCTCGCCGCGGCTCCGTGCGCAGTAGGGTCGACGCCCGTGGAACCCCTCTCGCTGATCCTCCTGCTCGCCCTGGGCACCCTCGCCGGTGCGATCAACGCGGCAGTCGGCTCGGGCTCCCTGCTGACCCTCCCCGTGCTCCTCGCCCTCGGCATCCCGCCCGGGGTCGCCGTGCGCACCAACACCATCGGGATCCTGTTCTCCACCATCGGCTCCACCTACGGGTACCGCCGGGAGATCGCCCAGGAGAAGGGGAACCTTCGGCCGCTGCTGCTCGTCACGGCGGTGTGCGCGACCCTCGGAGCGCTCCTGCTGCTGATCTCCCCGGCACAGGCGCTTGACGTCGTGGTGCCGGTGCTGATCATCGTCGCCCTGGCGATGGTGATCTTCCAGAAGCGCCTCACCGCGTTCCTGCGCGATCGGCAGGATCGCCGGTCGGCCCGCCGCCGGACCGTCGCCGAGGGGCCAGCAACGGAGGCAGCCGAGCAGCGCAGCCCATATCGGTCTCCGGGGCTGATCGCCGCGATGGGCGGTGCGTCGGTCTACGGCGGCTACTTCACCGCAGCGCAGGGGGTGCTCTATCTGGGCA
Source organism: Brachybacterium sp. (assembly GCF_052095815.1). Taxonomy (NCBI): domain Bacteria; kingdom Bacillati; phylum Actinomycetota; class Actinomycetes; order Micrococcales; family Dermabacteraceae; genus Brachybacterium; species Brachybacterium sp. Next base: position 32,058 of record NZ_JBQDLF010000013.1, read on the forward strand.
TCCTCGGCATCTTCACCGGCCGGCCGATGGGTTCGGTCAACAGCATCAAGAACCTGCTCAGCCTGGTGGTGAACCTCGCCGCGGCAACCGTCTACGTCATCGCGCACTTCGTGCTCGGGGTGGAGATCGTGTGGCTCGCCACCGCAGCCATCGCTGTGGGGGCTCTGCTGGGCGGGTACTTCGGTGCCCACCTGGCCAAACGGATGCCCGAGTGGCTGCTGCGCGGCATCATCGTCGTCGTCGCCCTGGTGGCGCTGCTCCGCCAGGTCCTCTGACCAACGCGAGCCCCCGGGGACCAGCGCGAGCACCGGGGACTAGCGCGAGCCCGGGGACCAGCGCGAGGCCCGGGACAGCGCGATCACCCGGCGGACCGGGAGCGGAGCAGGAGCTCCAACTCTCACTGCAGGAACTCTCAGCGCAGGAACGGCAGGGCGTGCGCGAGCACCTCATCCGAGGGGAACAGCGTGCCGCCGTGGTCGCGCCCGGGCAGCGGCACGAACTCCGCGTCCGGCATCAGTGCGGCAGCCCGCTGGGAGTCCTCGAAGCGCGGGTGGTCCTCGGTCCCCGCCACCCACAGGGCCGGCACCATGCACTCCTCGAGCACGTCATCGGGCACCCCCGGGGTGTCATCGGTGGCGCTGAGCAGTGCCGCGACCGCGAGATGGTCGGCCGCGAGGAAAGCGGTACGTGTCGCGCGGGCCCGCCGAGAGGTGACGTCGGGGCTGAGGCCCTGACCGATGCAGAACGACTCCATCCCCTCCTTCCGCACAGCCTCGATCACCCCGGGAAAGAACACGGAGTCGACCTGACCCTGCTGCGCCGAGGCGGAGCCGCCGAGGCTCACCAGGCGGGTCACCCGCCCCGGATGCGCGAGTGCGGCACTCAGCGCGATCCGAGCGCCCAGCGAATAGCCCATCAGCGCGGCGCGTCCGATCTCCTCGGCGTCGAGCACTGCCAGCAGATCCGCCACCAGCACCTGCTGGGTGTAGACGGCAGGGTCGTGCGGCGCCCCGGAGCGTCCGTGGCCGCGGATGTCCACCCGGATCACGGTGTGCTCGGCGGCGAGCGGCGCGAGATAGCCGAGGCCCCGCCAGATCGCCCGGGAGAGCACCGAGCCGTGCAGCAGCACGAGCGCCGGGCCGGAGCCGGTCACGTCATAGCGCAAGTCGATGCCATCGACGGGGGAGGGGATGACGGGCACGGCAGGCCTTTCTCGGGCGGGGTGGAGCACGCTGCTCCGCGCGCCCCAGAGTACGCAGGCAGCAGCGGCGCTGCGGGTCACGCCGCAGGGTGCATCGCGGATCGCGTCGCAGGGTTCGCCGCAGGTCGGGCTGCAGACGCCGGACGCCGGCCCGGTCCGCACAGGGCGGTCCGGACCGGCGTCTGGTCTGCGGGGCTCAGGGAACCAGCGGGCTCAGAGCGCCGCCGAGATCTCCTCGAGGATCCGGTTGAAGGTCGCCGACGGGCGCATCACCGCAGCGATCTTCTCGGCATCGGGGCGGTAGTAGCCGCCGATGTCCGCGGGCTTGCCCTGCACCGCGAGCAGTTCCTCGGCGATGGTCTGCTCACTGTCGGTGAGCTTCTTCGCGATGGGACCGAACGCCGTGGCCAGCTCGACGTCCTCGCTCTGCTGCGCCAGCTCCTGGGACCAGTACATCGCCAGATAGAAGTGGCTGCCACGGTTGTCGATGCTGCCGAGCTTGCGCTGCGGGGACTTGCCCTCGCTGAGCAGTGTCTCGGTGGCGCGATCCAGGGCGTCGGCGAGCACGCGGGCGCGGTCGTTGCCGGCAGTACGAGCCAGGTGGCGCAGCGACTCGGCCAGTGCCAGGAACTCCCCGAGAGAGTCCCAGCGCAGGTAGTCCTCCTCGATGAGCTGCTGGACGTGCTTCGGGGCGGAGCCGCCGGCGCCGGTCTCGAACAGGCCGCCGCCGTTCATCAGCGGCACGACCGAGAGCATCTTGGCGCTGGTGCCGAGCTCCATGATCGGGAACAGGTCGGTGAGGTAGTCGCGCAGCACGTTGCCGGTGACCGAGATGGTGTCCTCGCCGCGGCGCACCCGCGCCAGGGTGTGCTCGGTGGCCTCGATGGGGGACATGATCTGGATGTCCAGACCCTCGGTGTCCTCCTCCGCCAGATACTTCTCGACCTTGGCGATGAGGTTGCGGTCATGGGCGCGGGACTCGTCGAGCCAGAACAAGGCGGGCATGCCCGACTCGCGCGAGCGGCGCACCGCGAGCTGGACCCAGTCGCGGATCGGGGCGTCCTTGGCCTGGCAGGCCCGGAAGATGTCGCCGGCCGCGACCTCCTGGGTCATGAGCGCGGCGCCGGAGGCGTCCCGCACCTCGATGCGGCCGTCGGCCGCGACCTCGAAGGTCTTGTCGTGCGAGCCGTACTCCTCGGCCTTCTGCGCCATCAGGCCCACGTTGGGGACGGTGCCCATCGTGGTCGGGTCGAAGGCGCCGTTCTGCTGGCAGTCCGCGATGGTCGCCTGGAAGACGCCCGCGTAGGAGGAGTCGGGGATCACCGCGAGGGTGTCCTGCTCGGCGTCGTCCTTGTTCCACATGTGGCCCGAGGTACGGATCATCGCCGGCATCGACGCGTCCACGATCACGTCGGAGGGGACGTGGAGGTTGGTGATGCCCTTGTGGGAGTTCACCATCGCGAGGTCCGGGCCGTCGGCCAGGTCCTGCTCGATCGCGGCCTTGACGCCCGCGCGAACGGTCTCCTCGAGGCCCTCGACCCCGGCGAGGATTCCTCCCAGGCCGTTGTTGGGGGACAGGCCGGCCGCAGCGAGCTGGTCACCGAACTGGGTGAACAGGGTCGGGAAGAAGGCGCGCACGGCGTGACCGAACAGGATCGGGTCGGAGACCTTCATCATGGTCGCCTTCAGGTGCAGGGAGAACAGCACACCCTGCTCCTTCGCAGTGGCGACCTGCTCGCGCAGGAAGGCCTCGAGCGCCGCAACGCGCATCACGGTGGAGTCGACGACCTCACCGGCGAGCACCGGCAGGGAGGCCTTGAGCACGGTCTCGGTGCCGTCGGCTGCGATGTGCACGATCGAGAGGGTGTCTGCGGCCTCGAGCACCACGGACTGCTCGTTCGCCCGGAAGTCGTCCTGGCCCATCGTGGCCACGGAGGTCTTCGAGTCCTTGCTCCAGGCGCCCATGCGGTGCGGGTGCGCCTTGGCGAAGTTCTTCACCGCGGCGGGGGCACGACGGTCGGAGTTGCCCTCGCGCAGCACCGGGTTCACGGCCGAGCCCATGACGGAGTCGTAGCGGGCCCGAACGTCCTTCTCCTCGTCGGTGGAGGGGGACTCGGGGAAGTCGGGCAGGGAGATGCCCTGGGCCTGCAGCTCGGCGACGGCGGCCTTCAGCTGCGGGACCGAGGCGGAGATGTTGGGCAGCTTGATGATGTTGGCGTCCGGTGCCTTCGCCAGCTCGCCCAGCTCGGCGAGAGCATCCGCTTCGCGCTGGTCCTCGGGCAGGAGGTCGGAGAAGGCCGCGACGATGCGGCCGGCCAGGGAGATGTCACGGGTGGTGACGTCGATCCCGGCCGTGTCCGAGAAGGCATCGAGGATCGGCAGGAACGATGCGGTCGCCAGCATCGGCGCCTCGTCGGTGTGGGTGTAGATGATGCGCGCCATGTGTCGCGGTGCTCCCTCGGGTCGGTGCGGCATTTGTCTTGACGTCAAGACTAATCGACGACGGGCTCGGCCCGCCCCATCGATCAGGATGCCTCCACGGTACGTGAGATGGTGCTCGTCCGCTCGGCTCCGGGACCTGGGTCTCAGGCGGCCGGCTCCTCGTCGACTACCTCGACCTCCCAGGGGTCCGAGAGCACGATCTGGGTCGCACCCTCCGCATCGACCGTGACCGCGAAGCCATGCGCCCGGTAGGAGCCGGGGGAGAGGGCGCCGCGGCCGCAGGTGGAGCGGCTGACCCAGGCGCGATCGACGCGGGTCACCCCGTCTTCGTCGATCCACTGCAGGCCGACGTCCGTCGCATTGCGGGCGCCGGTCACCACCGTGCCCGTGGCGGGATCGACCACCACAACTCCCTGCAGCAGGGCGCGGGTGCCGAGCTCCTGCGCCGTGACCGTGACCTTCGCGGTGATGGCCGTTCCCGGCTCGTCCTCCGGGACCAGGGTCGAGACGCTGGTGGTGGGATCCTCGACATCGACGGTCAGGCCGTCGCCGTCGCCCACCGCCTCCAGCGGCGCACGGCAGGCCAACTGCGAGAGATCCACGGGAACCTCACCGGTCGGGGCGCTGATCGCACCGGGCACGACCTTCAGCCGGCCGCCCACCACGTCGACCAGCACATCCTCGCTCGCCCTCCAGCCGGAGTCGTCCGTCCCGCGGCCCGGCCCGTCGATCCCGCCTCCGCTGAGTCGCAGCAGGAACTGGCCGTCGGGCAGGGGCGCGTCGTCGCAGGTGCCCAGCGTGAGGTGCGCGGTGGCGGCCGACGGGGCCGGCTCGCCCTCCGCTGCGGCGATCTCGACGCGTTCGCGCACCACCATCGGCGGGACCGGTGCGCCCTCGACGCCCAGCTCGCCGTCGTACCCCGGCGCGGGGACGCCGCGGTTCTCCGGATGGGCCGGCAGCAGCACCCCCTCGGGGACGAAGCCGGTGTAACTGTGGTCCGCCGCGAGGCGGAACGGTCCCGTGAGGGTGAGGTCGTTGCCCTCGGTGCTCATCGATTCGGGGGTCAGCACCCCGCCCTCGGTCGAGGCGGGCAGCGGGCTGTCCTCCTCGCCGGGACGGCACAGCCAGGACGGGTCCGTCGCCGTGCTCGCGGTGCTCATGACCTGCTCGGGGTCCATCGGCTCCGCGGCAGTCGACGGCGCATCCGGGGTGGAGGGGCCGCTTCCGGGCAGCGCAGGGAGGGCATCGCAGGCGCCGAGCGAGAGGATCAGCAGCCCGGTGGCGAGCGCACTCGCCCTATGGCGCCGCAGCAGAGGACGACTCTTCTCCGTGTCGCCCCGACCCTCCGCCGTGACCATCGTGTCCCCTTCCGGTCCCCCGACCCTCCACCTCAGGCCGGTGCCTCCGCATGGCCGTCTTCGGTGCTGGGGAGAACGTACCGGAGCGCGCCCCGATTCACCGCACCAGCCCGATCCACAGCACGCGCCCGCCTCACAGCACCAGCAGCGTCACCGCCATGACCGCCATGCCGGCCACCAGTGAATAGATCACGGTGTGGTGCTCGCCGGTCTCCTCCGCCGCCGGCAGCAGCTCGTCGAGGGACACGAAGACCATGACTCCGGCCACGCCGGCCAGGATCGCTCCCATGGCATCCCCGCTGAGCAGGGGAGAGAGCAGGAGGAATCCGAGCACCGCCCCGACGGGTTCGGCGAGTCCGGTCATGGATGCGAGCCAGAAGGCCTTGCTCCGGGAGCCGGTGGCCCGACGCACCGGCACCGCGACGGCGAGACCCTCGGGGATGTTGTGCAGCGCGATCGCGGCGACCACCGGGATCGCGACCTCAGGCGCCTGCAGCGCGGCCACGAAGGTCGCGAAGCCCTCGGGCACGTTATGCAGCGCGAGGGCCAGGGCGGTGACGGTGCCGGTGCGCAGCAGGCGGGCGCGCAGGGCCAGATCGGCGGCCTGCTCGTCCGGAGCGCGGTGCTCGTCCTCACCGTGGCTGCCGTCCATCCGGCCCGCGAACTCGTGGGGGCTGACCGCGCTGGGGACCAGCCGGTCGAGCACGGCGATCAGTGCGATGCCCACGAAGAAGGCGAGCACGGCGAAGGCGGTGCCGCGGGCATCGGCCTCGCCCCCGGAGAGCACCCGGATGCCCTCGGGCAGCAGCTCCATGAAGGAGACGTAGAGCATGACCCCGGCGGAGAGCCCGAGACCGCCGGCCAGGACCTTCGCGTTGGTGCCGCGCCCCAGCACCCCGAGGGCGGCACCGATGCTGGTGGCGCCACCGGCGACGAGAGTGAGGAGAAAGGCGACGAGCACGAGGACGACTGTAACCCTGCGACCGGGTCGATCCGGGAGGGAGGTCCTTCCGTGGGATGGGCAGAACATGCCCGGTCCCCGCCGCCCTTCTAGACTGACGCCATGCCTGATCCCGCCCCGTTCCTCTCCGTGATCGACCTCCGCGCGCGGCGCCTGAGTGCGGCCGAGCTCACCGCGGCGCTGCCGCGAGCCGAACTGGACGTCGAGTCCGCGGTCGCGGCCGTGCGCCCGGTGGTCGAGGACGTCGCCGCGCGGGGTGCCGCCGCGGTGCGCGATGCCTCCGAACGTTTCGACGGGGTGCGGCCGGAGCATCTGCGGGTCCCCAAGGAGGAGCTGGAGCGCGCGCTCACCGAGCTCACTCCGGAGATCCGCGCCGCTCTGGAGGAATCCGCGGCCCGGGTGCGTGCCGTCGATTCTGCGCAGTCCAGGCCCGACGAGACGGTCCAGGTGGTGCCCGGGGGCATCGTGACCCAGCGTTGGGTGCCGGTGCGCCGAGTCGGACTGTACGTGCCCGGCGGGCGAGCCGTGCTGCCCAGCTCGGTCGTGATGAACGTGGTGCCGGCGCAGATCGCCGGAGTGGAGCAGATCGTGCTCGCCTCGCCGCCCCAGAAGGAGTTCGGCGGCCTCCCGCACCCGACGATCCTTGCGGCCTGCGCGTTGCTGGGGGTCACCGAGGTGCTCGCCGTCGGCGGCGCCCAGGCGATCGCGCTGCTCGCGCACGGTGCCGAGGATCTGGGTGACGGCCGTGGCCTGGAGGCCGTGGATCTCGTCACCGGTCCCGGCAACGTCTATGTCGCAGCCGCCAAGCGCCTGGTGCGCGGGCAGGTCGGGATCGACGCCGAGGCCGGGCCGACGGAGATCGCGATCCTCGCCGACGCCGATGCCGACCCCGCCTTCGTCGCGGCGGATCTCATCTCCCAGGCCGAACATGACCCGTTGGCCGCGAGCGTGCTGGTCACGGACTCCGCCGAGCTGGCTCACGCGGTCGAGGCCGCGCTCGCGATCCAGGTTCCCGCCGCCGCGCATCAGGCGCGCATCGAGGAGGCGCTGCGTGGTGAGCAGAGCGGTGTGGTGCTCGTCGACGACCTCGAGCAGGGGCTGGCGGTGGTCGACGCCTACGGTGCTGAGCACCTCGAGATCCAGACCGCCGATGCCGCCGCCGTCGCCGCCCGGGTCACCAACGCCGGTGCGGTCTTCGTCGGATCCCATAGCCCGGTGAGCCTCGGCGACTACGCCGCCGGGTCCAATCACGTGCTCCCCACCGGCGGCACCTCACGCTTCACCGGCGGGTTGGGCGTGCAGACCTTCCTGCGCGGCATCCACGTGGTCCACTACGACCGCGACGCTCTCAAGGGTGCCCGCACGGCGGCGACCACGCTCGCCGATGCGGAAGGGCTGCCGGCTCACGGCGCGGCGATCGACATCCGCTTCGCGGACTGACTCCCCGCGGCGGAGCTGCCGGCAGTGCCGGTGACCACCCTGACGTGACCACCCTGACGACGTCGAGGCCCGTTGAGGGCCGGGGCATCACCCCGGTGATCAGCGTCCGGAGGTGAGTTCGACCGGCTGCGGAGTGCGCTCGTGGCGGGTGACGTACAGCGCCACCGCACGCCAGCCGAGCATCAGCACGCCGGTCACCACGGCGGTGACGATGATGAAGGACACCTCGGTCCCAGCGGTGAACAGGGTGCGCAGCGCCATCGTGGTCGCGAGCGTGATGCCCCACACGAACACCCCATGCGGCCAGATCCGGAAGGGCGCGCGCCAGGCCCGGATCGCGAGATGGCCCAGCAGCACTCCGAGGGCGAACGGCCAGCCCACCAGGAAGAGGTTCTGTGTGGTCAGCGGCGTGCCGTGCTGCACGAAGCCGATCGCGACGAAGAGCAGGACGACCAGCAGGTCGCCGACCAGGGCACCCAGGGAACGGAACATCGCCCCAGGATACTGACGGACCCCGGAGGCGCCCGTCGTCGCCGCCCGCTCTGTGAAGGGCGCCACGCCGCAGGGAATGCCGCCATGCCCGCGGGGAACGGCGTCATACATGCCGCCGGGCACCTGCAGCGCCTGTCGTCGGCATGGGACACCTCAGCGAGCGGACGACACGGTCGCCAGCAGCCGGTGCGAACTACCATGGAGGCCATGTCCGTGAACCCTGCTCCGACCCTCGACAGCTCCGTGCTGCCCGCCCCGCGGGACGGCATCGCGGGAGCCGCCCCGTACGGCGCTCCCCAGCTCGAGGTCGCGCATGCGCTGAACGTCAACGAGAACCCCTACGGCCCCTCGCCGGAGCTCGCCGCCGCGATCGGCCGCGCCGCGGCGGAGGCCGCCGTGGGCCTGAACAGGTATCCGGATCGGGAGGCGCTGGACCTGCGCGCCGACCTCGGTGCCTATCTCGCCGCAGAATCCGGGATCCCCGCGCCGGACGCCCACGCCGTCTGGGCCGCCAACGGGTCGAACGAGATCATGCACCAGCTGCTGCTGGCCTACGGCGGCCCCGGCCGCACCGCGCTGGGCTTCACCCCGCACTACTCGATGTACCCCGAGTACGCGCGGGACACCTACACCGACTGGGTCACCGCCGAGCGCGGCCCCGCCCCCGACTTCACCCTCACCGCGGAGGCGGTCACCGCGGCGATCGCCGCGCACCGGCCCAGCATCGTGGTACTCACCAGCCCGAACAACCCCACCGGCACCGCGCTCGATCTCGACGTCGTCGAGGCGGCGGCGACCGCGCTCGCAGCGACCCGGGGCCTGCTGGTGGTCGACGAGGCCTACGGGGAGTTCCGCCGGGACGGCGTCCCCAGCGCGCTCACGCTGCTGGGGCGGCACCAGAACCTGGTGGTGGCCCGCACCATGTCCAAGGCCTTCGCACTCGCCGGCGCCCGGCTCGGCTACCTGATCGCCGATCCCGCGATCGTGGACACCGTGCGAGTGGTGCGCCTGCCCTACCACCTCTCCGCCGTCACCCAGGCGGTCGCCCGCACCGCCCTCGCTCACCGTGAGGAGCTGCTGGGCAAGGTCGCGCTGCTGCGCACCGAGCGTGATGCGCTCGCCGAGCACCTTGCCTCGCGCGGCCACGAGGTGGCACCGTCCGATGCGAACTTCATCCTGTTCCGCAGCTTCTCCGACCGTGACTCCGTGTTCGAGGCGCTTCTCGCGCGCGGAGTCCTCATCCGAGCCGTCGGCCCCGCCGGCTGGCTGCGCGTGTCGATCGGCACGCCGGAGAACAACGCCGCATTCCGTACCGCCCTCGAGGAGGCCGACCCCCGATGACCAGCACGCCCAACACGCCCAGCGCCGCCGCCCGCCCGTCGCGCACCGCGACCCTCAGCCGCACCACCCGCGAGTCCTCGATCGAGCTCACCCTCGACATCGACGGCACCGGCCAGGTCGATGTCTCCACCACGGTGCCCTTCTTCGACCACATGCTCACGGCGCTCGCCACCCATGCCCGCTTCGACCTCACGGTCAAGGCGACCGGTGACACGCACATCGACGCCCACCACACCGTGGAGGACACCGCGATCGTGCTCGGCCAGGCGCTGCGCGAGGCCCTCGGCGACAAGCGGGGCATCGCGCGCTTCGGCGACGCGCTGGTCCCGCTGGACGAGTCCCTCGCCCAGGCTGTCGTGGACCTCTCCGGCCGGCCCTACTGCGTGCACTCGGGGGAGAGCGAGGCCCAGGCCACGCACCTCATCGGGGGCCACTTCACCGGCTCGCTGACCCGGCACGTCTTCGAGTCCCTCGCCCACCACGCCGCGATCTGCCTGCACATCCGGCTGATCGAGGGCCGCGATCCCCACCACATCGTCGAAGCCCAGTTCAAGGCCCTCGCTCGCGCGCTCCGTGCTGCGTGCGCGTACGACGACCGCGTCCTGGACGTCCCCTCCACCAAGGGAGCACTGTGATGAGCGCCGTCGATCCCGAGGATCCGCGTCAGGACCGTCCCGGAGAGCAGCCGGAGGGATCCGGCCGTCCCGCCGATGACATCGACGCGGAGTTCGCACGCCTCATGGAAGGCATCTCCCTCGAGGACGATGCCCCGCTGACCGTCGAGGACGTGCTCACCGACACCACGGGCGAGGAAGAGGTGCCCAGCGTCGCGGTGATCGCGACCTCCGTCGCCTCCGCGAAGGCGCTGGCAGGCGTGGTGCGGCTGGGCCGGGAGGCCCGCACCGACGGGATCGACATCCCCGTCGGGACCCGCACCCACGACAGCAGCACCGGCGCGATCGCGATCGGTCCGCTCGCCGAGGCCGCCGCTCATGATCTCGCCGCGATCGCCTCGACCGCCCTGCAGCGCAACGGGATCGTGCTGTTCTGGCGCCGCGGTGACCGCATGACGGCGACCCGGTACAAGAACGGCGAGCGGGGCGAGGACATCTCGCCCGCGATCGTGCTCGGTGCGGTCGACGACCTCGTCGAGGAGCTGCTGCTGGGCGCGACCACCCTCGAGGAGCTGGGGGAGGGGCTGGACCCGTCCGCCCTGAGCCGCTCCGAGGCGCTCGCTTGGATCGCCTACGGGAAGAAGCGCAAGTGACGGAAGAGACCGCCCCCAGCGCCGCCCCGGTCCCCGCAGCCCATGTGGTGGTGCTCGATCATGGCTCCGGCAATGTGCGCTCCGTGGTTCGTGCGCTCGAGGCGGCCGGAGCCGAGGTCGAGCTGACCGCGGACCGTGACCGCGCGCTCACCGCGGATGGACTGGTCGTCCCCGGGGTCGGCGCCTTCGCCGCCACCCTCGAGCAGATCAAGGCCGTCGGAGGGGACCGCATCATCGAGCGGCGCCTCGCCGGGGGCCGCCCGGTCCTGGGCATCTGCGTGGGTCTGCAGGTCATGTTCGAGACCGGCGCCGAGCACGGTGAACGCACCCGCGGGCTGGGACAGTGGCCCGGAGAGGTGACCCGCCTGGAGGCGGCGGTCGTGCCCCATATGGGCTGGAACACCGTCGATGCCGCCGAGGGCACCGCCCTCTTCGAGGACATCACCGAGGAGCGCTTCTACTTCGTGCACTCCTACGCCGCGCGGCGCTGGGAGATGGAGCAGATCGGCTCGCTCGCCGCACCCAAGGTGAGCTGGTCCGAGCACGGGGGCGACCGCTTCATCGCCGCCGTCGAGAACGGTGCGCTCACCGCCACCCAGTTCCACCCGGAGAAGTCCGGCGATGCCGGAGCGAAGCTGCTGGCCAACTGGCTCCGCACCCTCCCGCGCTACGAGAGGGAGACCGTCTCATGATGGTCGCGTTCCTGACCCTGTTCGCCGGCGGCATGCTGCTCGGCGGCGCCTGGTCGTTCTACCGCTCGAAGAAGCCCTGGTGGTCGAGCGTCGGCCTGCTGCTGCTCGGACTGATCTGCTTCGGCATCTCCATCTGGCGCATCCAGACCGGTTGAGCCGGAGACCCTCATCCGGCTCCGCTGCACCTGCGCCCACCCTTTTCTCTGGGATCACTTCCTCCGAGATCACTTTCTTCTGAGACCACTTCACCACCGTCCGGGCCATCGTCCGACCACCGCTTCCAGGAGGCACCCCATGACCGCTCCCGTGCTCGAGCTGCTCCCCGCCGTCGACGTCCAGGACGGCCAGGCCGTCCGGCTCGTCCAGGGCGAGGCCGGAACCGAGACCGCCTACGGTGCCCCGCTGGACGCGGCACTGACCTTCCAGGAGGGCGGCGCGAGCTGGCTGCACCTGGTGGACCTCGACGCCGCCTTCGGCCGCGGCACCAATGCCGCACTGCTCGCCGAGGTGGTCGCAGCCGTCGACATGAACGTCGAGCTCTCCGGCGGGATCCGCGATGACGAGTCGCTCGCCGCGGCGCTCGCCACCGGCTGCCGCCGCGTCAACCTCGGCACCGCCGCGCTCGAGAACCCGGAGTGGACCGCAGAGATCCTCGCCGAGCACGGCGACCGCATCGCCGTCGGCCTCGACGTGCGCGGCACCACTCTGGCGGCCCGCGGCTGGACCCGCGACGGCGGCGACCTCTGGGAGACCCTCGAGCGGCTCGACGAGGCCGGCTGCCAGCGCTACGTCGTCACCGACGTCACCAAGGACGGCACCTTGCGCGGACCCAACCTCGAGCTGCTGGCCGAAGTGTGCTCGCGCACGGAGGCGAAGGTGGTCGCCTCGGGCGGGATCTCCTCCCTCGACGACCTGCGCGCCCTGCGCGAGCTGGTCTCGGCCGGCGTCGAGGGCGCGATCGTCGGCAAGGCCCTGTACGCGCAGGCGTTCACGATGGGCGAGGCGCTCGACGTCGCGGGCCGCCCATGAGCCCGGCGCAGGAGCACGACCGCCCTGGGGCCCCGGCCGGGGCAGCCGGAGGTGCCCTGCCAGATGCGTCAGCGGAGCCCGCCGATCGCACCGAGCAGATCCACCGGACGCTGCCCGCCCATTTCCGTGAGAAGTCGCCGCTGACGGACACCGCCGGAGTCTCCTGGGAGGGACGGGACTACACCGTCAGCCCCTTTCCCGCCGATGATGGCAGCGCACCCGCGGCAGTGACCGCGGCCCTCGCCGCGCATCGGGCCGGGCAGGACCCCCACCGGCAGGAGCTGGTCTCCGCCCTCGCCGCAGCCCGGGTGCTGGTGCCGATCATGGCGGTCGCCACCGAGACCGGCACCACGGCCCACGGGCTCACCGGCGACAACGGCGCCGACATGGCGATGGTCTCGATCACGGCGCCCGACGGCACGACGGTGCTGCCGCTGTTCACCTCGGTGGCGGCCCTCGCCGCCTGGCGCACCGACGCCAGGCCGGTGCCGGTCATCGCCCCGCAGGCTGCGCAGGCAGCGGTGCAGGAGGGCTGCACGGCCCTGCTCCTCGACCCCGCGACCCCGGCAGCGGAGGGCGGACCGGTGCTGCTGCCGCGCTCGGTGCTGTGGGCGCTGGCCCAGGGGAGGGAGTGGATCCCTCCGCACCAGGATCCGGAACTGGCCGAAGTGCTGGACAGGGTTGCCTCCGACTCCTCTGACGAGGTGCTCGCATTGACCGCGCGGGCTGGAGAACGGGCCGAGGTGGATCTCCAGCTCCGACTGCGCCCCGGGCTCACCGCGCCCGCGGTGCGTCAGGCAGTCGATGAGGTCACGGCACGCCTCGGCGCCGAGCAGCTGGTCGCCGAGCGGATCAGCTCGCTCCGCCTCGTCCTCGGCTCCTGACCCCAGGGTCTCCCCGAGCCCTGCAGGCTCCTAGCGTCTCCCCGGGCCGTGCGGGCTTCTAGGAACTCCCCGGGCCCAGCGGGGCTCCCAGAAACCCCAGGGGCCCGGGCCCCCGCAGCTCCCGGGAACCCCTTGCAACTCTTCGCGTTCCAGGCACGACGCACCCGCGGTCGACGACGCGTGGTCAGGAACCCTCGAGGTCAGGAGACGCGGCCGGTGTACTTCTCGCCCGGCGCCTCACCGGGGGCGTCCGGGAAGGGGAGCGCCTCGGCGAATGCCAGCTGGAGCGAGCGCAGGCCGTCACGCAGCGAGCGGGCATGCTCGTTGCCGATCTCCGGAGCCGCGGCGGTCACGAGACCGGCCAGGGCGTTGATCAGCTTCCGGGCCTCGTCGAGGTCCTGGTACTGACCGGTCTCCTCGTCCTCCGCGAGCCCGACCTTCACGGCCGCAGCGCTCAGCAGGTGCACGCAGGCGGAGGTGATGATCTCCACCGCGGCGACGTCGGCGATATCGCGGAGCTCCTCAGCGCCTGCGGCGGGAGCCTCGGCGTGATCGGCGTGATCGGCGTGATCGGCGTGATCGGCGTGATCGGCATGGCTCGCGTGGTCGGTGTGCCCGGAGTGGTCGTGGTGCTGGTGATCGTTCACGTCTGCAGAGATCCTTCGTGGTCGGTGGTGCACGCCCGGTGCGGGCGCGCGGGGTGGTGGTGTGGGGCGGTGATCAGCTTCCCAGAGGAAGGGTCCCGGCCTCGTCCACCATGCCGAAAGTGAAGTGCAGGCCGGTGGGCTGGGTGCCGATGGGGACGTCGTAGACCTTGTGGAAGGTGGCGGTGCTCTCCGGGGAGACCACTCCGAAGGGTCGGCTGTCCGCGACGAAGTTCGCGCTCGCGTCTGAGTCGGGAGCGTAGGTCTGGCCGTCGCCCGCCTCGAGCTCCACCAGCTCTGCAATGTCCACGCTCGTGTCGCGCGGGTTCTCGACCTCGAAGATCACGACGATGTATTCACCCTCGGGCTCCATGGTCGAGCCCGGAGTGCCGACCTTGCGTACACCGATCTCGGTGCTCACCTCCGTGATGGTCACCTCGCCGATCTGCACCTGCCCGGGGCCGGCTGGATCCTGCGCCGTCCCGGTCGCGGGCGCCGACGGGGCCGACGAACCGGCTGCGGGTGCGGCGGGCGAGAGCGCCCGGAAGGCGAGCACCCCGCCACCGACGATGACCACCAGCAGCAGGACGGCGATCACCGAGATCCCTGCGATGAGCAGGCCACGCCGGCTCCTCCCGGCGGGCAGGGCTTCCTTCGGCGGCGCAGGCCGACGGTTGGGCCTGGCCGGCCGCGGCGGTGGCGTGGGGAATCCCTCGGGAACAGGACGGAGCACTGCTCGAGGCGCCGTGCGCAGAGCGGTCACCGGCCGGATGCCGGTGGCGGGGACCTGCCCGGTGCCGCTGTCGGCGGGGGCCCCGGGTACCGCGGCGGAGGTCTCCTCGCCGGCGGAGAAGTCGGCGGCGGGTGCCTCATCCGCGTCGAATGCTGCGGAGGGTGCATCGTCCTCCGCGATTCCGGAGTCGGCGGCGCGAGCACCGCCGGTTCCCGCGGCATCGAGCGGTGTCTGCCCGTAGCCGTAGTCATGGGACTCGGGGGAGGGCGTGCTGGGGACGGGACGACCGGGGAGGTCGTCCCCGCCGGACGCATCGCGGTCGGTCTCCACCAGCACTCCTTGTTGTCGCAGCATGCGGGCGCGACGCACATCACCTGGACTGCGGCCGCACTCCTGCTAGGATAGACGATTGGAACAGGTCGAGACCCTCGTCTTCAGTTCCTTCAAGTGGAGTCCCTTCCCACCTCGTGGCGATCAGCCCGTGAGCCTACCGGCCCGCGAGCGCACAGCTGCTGGGTCAGTATCGCAGTCAGGCAGCAATGCCTGTACCGCGCTGTGGCGCGTGCACCTGGGGCCTCCGCATGATAATGCGGGGGCTTTCGTCGTCTTCCGACTCGAATCAAGGTGAGGAGCCAACATCAGCGAACAGCGCATCAATGGTCAGATCAGGGTCCCCAAGGTCCTCCTGGTCGGGCCCGCCGGCGAGCAGGTCGGTGAGGTCCGTGTCGAGGACGCCCTGCGTCTCGCACAGGAATCAGGCCTCGATCTCGTCGAGGTCGCGCCCGGCGCGAATCCGCCGGTCGCGCGTCTGATGGATTACGGCAAGTACAAGTACGAAGCCAACCTGAAGGCCCGTGAGTCGCGCAAGAACCAGGCGAACACGGTCCAGAAGGAAATCCGTATGGGCCTGAAGATCGATACCCATGACTACGACACCAAGCGCCGCAATGTTGAGAAGTTCCTTGACGGTGGCGACAAGGTCAAGGTCATCATTCGCTTCCGTGGTCGTGAGCAGTCCCGTCCCGAGAGGGGCGTCAAGCTTCTCGGTCGTATGGCCGAGGACGTCGCCGACTACGGCTTCGTCGAGTCGCATCCGCGGCAGGACGGCCGCAACATGGTGATGGTCTTCGGGCCTCACAAGAAGAAGGCCCAGGCCATGGCCGAGGCCCGCAAGCGCAAGACCGATGCTGAGAAGGCTGCTGCTCGGAGCGAGGACGAGAAGTCCGCTCCCACGGCTGAGGCCGACACCAGCGCCGAGTCCTGAGAAACGTCACAAGGAGAACAGGCAGATGCCGAAGAACAAGACCCACTCGGGTACCAAGAAGCGCGTCCGCGTCACCGGCTCGGGCAAGCTCATGCGCGAGAAGGCCAATGCCCGCCACCTGCTGGAGCACAAGTCCTCCACCCGCAAGCGCCGTCTCGGCAACGACACCTCTGTCGCCAAGGCCGATGTCAAGCGTATGAAGAAGCTGCTGGGCCGCTGATCGCCCACGTGGGAGCACTGCTCCCGCGCCCCTGAATTTACGATCGAAGGAGTATCACGTGGCACGCGTGAAGCGGGCGGTAAACGCCCATAAGAAGCGTCGGGAAATCCTGGAGCAGGCCAGCGGCTACCGCGGTCAGCGCTCTCGCCTGTACCGCAAGGCGAAGGAGCAGGTGCTGCACTCGCAGACCTACAACTTCCGCGACCGCAAGAAGCGCAAGGGCAACTTCCGTCAGCTCTGGATCCAGCGCATCAACGCTGCGGCCCGCGCCAACGGCATGACCTACAACCGCCTCATCCAGGGCCTCGGCCTGGCCGGCGTCGAGGTCGACCGCCGCATGCTCGCAGAGCTCGCCGTCAACGACGCCCCGGCATTTGCCGCCCTGGTCGAGGTCGCGAAGAACGCCCTCCCCGAGGACGTCAACGCCCCGGCAGCCTGACATCGCGGCATCTGTTGCGAAGAACCGCAATGCCTGAGCGCCCGGATCAGTCTCCGCTCACCTCTGCCCGCTCCGAGCGGGTGAAGAAGGTGGCGGCGCTGACCGGGCGCTCTGCACGTCGTAAGCAGGGCAGGTTCCGCATCGAAGGACCCCAGTCGGCCCGCTCGCTGCTCGCGCACCGGCCGGAGCTGGCCCTCGAGGTCTTCCTCACCGAGCGTGCGGCCACGGGCCACCCCGAGCTGATCGAGCTGGCCCGCGCCGCCGGGGTACCCGTACGCACCGTCGATGAGCAGATCCTGCGCGCCCTGGTCCGTGACACCGCAGCGACCA
This sequence comes from Brachybacterium sp., assembly GCF_052095815.1. Lineage (NCBI taxonomy): Bacteria > Bacillati > Actinomycetota > Actinomycetes > Micrococcales > Dermabacteraceae > Brachybacterium > Brachybacterium sp. The sequence goes on from NZ_JBQDLF010000013.1 coordinate 48,795, forward strand.
GCTCAGCGGGGGCCACGGACGCCCCCGGCGCCCCGGAAGCACTCGGTGCCTCCGGTACTGCCGGTGTTGCCGGTGCCTCAGGTTCCCTGGTCTCCCCGCAGGGGGTCGTCGCCGTCGGCGCCCTGCCCGCCGAGGACCCGTCGGCCGCCGCAGCAGCCCTGGGCGCGCTGCCACCCGAGGGTCCCGTCACCGTCGCAGTGCTCCACGAGGTTCGCGACCCCGGCAACGTCGGCACCCTGATCCGCACGGCGGACGCCGCCGGCGCCGACCTGGTGCTGCTGACCCGCACCAGCGCCGACCCCTACGCACCCAAGGCGGTGCGCGCCGCCGTCGGCAGCCTGTTCCACCTCCCCGTGCTCACCGGCGCCGAGATCGAGGACGTGCTCGCGCAGCTCGCCGCCACCTCCATCGCCGCCGCCGCCACCAGCGGGTACGCCGACTCCGAGCTCTTCACCGCGGCGCTTCCCGCGCGGATCGCCTGGATCTTCGGCAACGAGGCACGCGGCCTGGACGAGGCCACCCTCGCCGCCGCCCCGTTGACCGTGCGGATCCCCCTGGCCGGGCACGCCGAATCGCTCAACGTCCACACCGCCGCGACCGTCTGCCTCTTCGAGACGCTCCGGCGCCGACAGGCAGGGGCATGAACGCCGTCTCCCAGCGCGCCGGCGCCCTCGCACTTCCTATCCTCCTGCTCCTCACCGTCGCCGCCGCCCTGGCGGGCATGGCAGCCACCGGAGCCCTCGCCCCTGCCGAACTCGTCCCCGCCTCTCCGCTGGTCACCTGGGGCCTGCCGGTCGTACGTGCACTGCACCACCTGGGCCTGCTGCTCGCCATCGGGGCCGGTGGAACCGCAGTGCTGCTGCTGCCGGGTCCCGGTCGCCGCCAAGTGACCACCCTGGATCCGCTGCGCCGCCGGACCGTGCGCCTCGGCGCCGCGGGAGCGCTGCTGTGGGCGGCGGCCTCCCTCGCCCTGATCCCGCTGGTCGGACTGGAAGCCACCGGCGCCGGCAGCGACCTCAACCTCTGGGACGTGGCGATGGGTGGTGAGCTGGGCCGGATCCAGCTGAGCATCACCGTCTTCGCGGCGCTGTCCGCTCTCGCCTATGCGCTCGCGCGCTCCACGGTGCTGGCCAGCTGGGGGCTGGCCCTCGCCGGGGTCGGCGCCGCCGCGCTGGGGCTCGCCGGGCATGCCGGCTCCAGCCTCGACCACATCAACGCCGTCAATGCGATGTCGGTGCACCTGGTGGCGGTCAGCGTCTGGGCCGGGGGGCTGCTGGTGCTCTTCCTGCTCGATGCCCGCATGGACGAGACGCAGATGGCCACCGCGATCCGCCGGTTCTCGCCCTGGGCGCTGGCGGCCGTGGCAGCCCTCGCGCTCAGCGGGCTGATCAGCGCGTGGATCCGGATGTCCCACTGGTCCGAGCTGCTCACCACCGGCTATGGCCGGGTGGTGCTGATCAAGGCGCTGGGCCTGCTCACTCTCGCCGTGCTGGGTGCTCTGCAGCGGCGACGGCTGGGGGAGCGGATCCGATTCCGTCACCTCGTCGCGACCGAGGGCCTGGTGATGGCCGCGGTGATCGGTGCGTCGATCGCCCTGGGCCGCTCCGCTCCGCCGGTCCCGCAGGAGATCCCCGCCGTGGGGGAGCTGCGGGTCCTGGCCCTGGTGGGCTACCTCCCGCCGGAGCGCGAGTTCTCGCCCGGCACCCTGTTCACCGTGTTCCAGCCCGACTGGATCGCTCTCGCCCTGGCCGTGACGATGGCCGGCCTGTACGTGACCGGCGTGGTGCGTCTGACCCGTCGCGGGGATGTCTGGCCGTGGATCCGGACCGCGTGCTTCCTGGCGGGCTGTCTCGCCTTCGCCTGGGTGATGAACGGCGGCGCTGCGGCCTGGGGCAAGTTCCGCTTCGACGCGCACATGATCCAGCACATGGCGATGATGATGATCGTGCCGCCGCTGTGGGTGCTCGGCGGCCCGGTCACGCTGCTGTCCCGCGCGGTCGCGCCCCGCACCGACGGCTCCCGCGGCGTGCGCGAATGGGTGCTGGCCGCTCTGCACTCCAGCTATTCCCGGCTGGTCTCCTCCCCGCCGGTGGCCGGGTTCCTCTTCGTGGGCTCGTTGATCGTCTTCTACTTCTCGCCCCTGTTCGAGCTGGCCATGGAGCACCACGTCGGGCATCTGCTGATGACGGTGCACTTCCTCGCCTCCGGCTACCTGTTCGCCTGGGTGCTGATCGGCGTCGACCCCTCCCAGAAGCCGATCAACCCGGTGCTGAAACTGATCACCCTGCTGGTCACCCTCGCGTTCCACGCCTTCTTCGGGGTGGCCATGGTCTCGGCGACCTGGCTGGTCGCGGAGGACTGGTACACCCAGCTCGGGATGTACCCGTTGGATCGGCTCGAGCTGATCCAGGTGCGCGGCGGCACCATCATGTGGGCGATCTCGGAGGTCCCGACCGTCGGCTACGCGATCATCGTCGCGGCGATGTGGATGAAGTCCGACGACCGCCGAGCACGCCAGTACGACCGCAAGGCGGAGCGCGACGGCGGCGCGGAGCTCGCGGCCTACAACGCCTATCTGGCGCAGCTGCGGGGTGAGAGCGATCTGGACCCGGCGGAGGAGCCGGCGGCCACAGCGGAGTCCGGCGTCGCGTCCGTCGCTGACGCCGACGAGGCGGGCGGCGCTGAGCGCGGGGACGCGGCCGACGGCGAGGCGGTCCGGCCGTCCGCTGAACAGGGGACCCCTCCTACGAACGGCCCGCAGACCGCATGAGCCACGATGCGCGGGGTCGGGTCCTCCGCTTCAGCCCCATGACTCTCGACGCGGCCCGGGTTCGTCAGCGCGGACCCCACCGAGGACGGTGAGGCCTGTGAGATCAGCCTGGGTCTGCACCCGGATCTCACGGGCTGCGGCCGCGGCTCCGCCTTCCTCGCCGCCGGGCTGCAGCAGCTCCGTCGCTCGGAGATGCCTGATCGCATCGTGCTGAGCGTCGCCGCGTTCAACATCCGGGCGAACAGCGCGTAGGAGGGTGCCGGATTCGAGGACATCGAACGGCATGCCCCGCGCACCGATGGCGGGTCCATGACGTCGTCCGCACGGAGCTGCGGAGACGCTGAGCACCGCTGACGCGAGGGCAGACAGAGCTCGGATGCACGCGCGCCCGACGCAGAACGGCGGCGATCGTCCGGAGATGATCGCCGCCGCTCCCGTGCTCAGCCGGGTCAGCTCAGCGAGGGCCCGTCAGTGCGGGACTCAGAGCCAGTCGCCCTGGGCCGCCCGCTTCTCTGTGCCGATGGTGGTGTCGGGGCCGTGGCCGGTGTGCACCACCGTGTCCTCGGGCAGCGCGAACAGCCGCTCCCGCACGGACTCCTCGATCGTCTCCCGGGAGGAGAAGGAGCGCCCGGTGGCACCGGGACCGCCCTGGAACAGGGTGTCGCCGGTGAACACGGCGCCCAGCTCCTCGGAGTAGTAGCAGGTCGAGCCGGGGGAGTGGCCCGGGGTGTGCAGCGCCTCGAGGTTCACCCCCGCGATCGTGAACATGTCGCCGTCGGCGACGTCGTCGTCCCAGGGCAGGTCGCCATGGGTGAGCTGCCAGACCTCGCGGTCCGCGGGGTTCAGCAGGATCGGTGCCTCGAGCGCCTCGGACAGCTCGGGGGCCATCCGCACGTGGTCGTCGTGGGCGTGGGTGAGCAGGATGCCCACGCACTCCCGGTTGCCGACCAGATCGAGCACGGTGTCGAGATCATGCGGGGCATCGAAGACCACGCACTGCTCGTCATCGCCGAGCACCCAGACGTTGTTGTCCACCTGATGGGTCTCGCCGTCGAGGCTGAAGGTTCCCGAGGTGACGGCGTGCGCGAGCCGGGCGGTCATCGGCCGATCACCGCCACGGTGCGCAGGGTGTCGCCCTCGTGGAGCGCATCCAGGGAGCCGTCGACCCCGGCGAGGTCGGTGCGACCGGTGACGAAGCGGTCCAGGGGGAGTCGTCCCTGCAGGAAGAGGTCGATGAGATACGGGAAGTCCCGCTCGGGGAGGCAGTCCCCGTACCAGGAGGACTTCAGCGACCCGCCCCGGCCGAAGACATCCAGCAGCGGCAGGGTGAGCTCCACCCCCGGGCGCGGCACGCCCACCAGCACCACGCGGCCGGCGAGGTCTCGGGAGTAGAAGGCGGTCTCGTAGGTCTGCGGAATGCCCACGGCGTCCACGACCACGTCAGCGCCGAAGCCGCCGGTGAGCTCCTGGACCTTCTCGGCCACCTGCTGGGGGGAGAGGCCCTGGGTGAGCACGGTGTGGGTGGCGCCCAGCTCCTTCGCGGCGGCGAGCTTCTTCTCGTCGACGTCGAGCCCGATGATCGTGGTCGCGCCGGCGAGCTTCGCCCCGGCGATCGCGGCGCAGCCCACGCCGCCCAGACCGATCACCGCGAGGGATTCGCCCCGCTGCACGGCGCCGGTGTTGATCGCGGCGCCGATGCCCGCCATCACGCCGCAGCCCAGGAGGCCGGCGACCTCGGCAGGGGCGTCCTCGGAGACCTTCGTGCACTGTCCCTCATGGACCAGGGTCTTCTCCGCGAAGGAGCCGATGCCCAGCGCCGCGGTGAGCTCGGTGCCGTCGGTGAGGGTCGTGGGCTTGGAGGCGTTGTGGGTGTCGAAGCAGTACTGCGGTACGCCCTTCTTGCAGGCACGGCACTGCCCGCAGACGGCCCGCCAGTTCAGCACCACGTAGTCGCCGACCTCCACGTGGGTGACGTTCTCACCGATCACGGAGACGCGGCCGGCGGATTCGTGCCCCAGCAGGAAGGGGAACTCGTCGTTGATCCCGCCGTCGCGGTAGGCGAGGTCGGTGTGGCAGACGCCGGTCGCCTCGATGTCGACCACGACATCGTTCGGGCCGGGGTCGGGGATCACGATGTCGAGCAGCTCGGCGGGCTGCTTCTCACTGCGGGCGACGACGCCCTTCACGGTCCAGGTCATGCTGGCCTCCTTCGAGGTCGGGGTTTGCCCACCAGCCTATCCGCGCTGATCACCCGATGACTGGAGCCGTCCCGATGAGGTGCGTCGCGTCGTCGGCGGTTGTGCTCCCCGGGCAGTCGCCGCACCTCCTAGAATGGCGTGCGGTGCCCGCGCCGCAGTTCCCGCACCTTGGTGCCCGTGCCCTCCTGCCCCCGGACGAAAGCGATACCTGTGTCCGAGTCATCCTCGACTCCCGCCGCCCCGGCCCTCGACGAGGCGACCATCGGTGACGCCATCGATGCCGCGCTCTCCGCGATCGCCGCGGCCGCCTCCACCGCCGAGCTCAAGCAGGTCCGCATCGAGCATGTCGGTGACGCCAGCGTGCTCTCGAGCGCGAACCGCGCCATCAAGGACCTCCCCAAGGAGCAGAAGGCCGCCGCCGGCAAGCTGGTCGGCCAGGGCAAGGGTCGCGTCCAGAAGCAGCTCGCCGCCCGCCAGCAGGAGCTCGCCGCCGCCGAGGAGGAGGCCGCCCTCGCTGCGGAGACGGTCGACGTCACCCTCCCCACGGACCTGCGTCCCCGCGGCGCCTCGCATCCGCTGACGGTGCTGCAGGACCGGATCAACGACTTCTTCGTCGGCATCGGCTGGGAGATCGCCGAGGGCCCGGAGATCGAATCCTCCTGGCTGAACTTCGATGCCCTGAACGCTGACCCGGAGCACCCCTCGCGTTCCCTGCAGGACACCCTGTATGTCGCGCCCGAGGGCTCCGGGATGCTGCTGCGCACCCAGACCTCGCCGGTGCAGATCCGCGCTATGCTCGAGCGTGGCGCTCCGCTGTATGTCGCCTGCCCCGGCACCGTCTACCGGGCCGACGAGATCGACGCGACCCACTCGCCGATGTTCCACCAGGTCGAGGGCCTCGCGATCGACAAGGGCCTGACGATGGCGAATCTCGTGGGCACCCTCGACGCCTTCGCCGCGCACATCTTCGGCGGGGCGCCGATCACGCGCCTGCGCCCGAACCACTTCCCCTTCACCGAGCCCAGCGCCGAGATGGACTTCCGCTGCTTCAGCTGCGAGGCGCGCGAGGGCCTGGACCACGAGGCGGACCCGAACTGCCGGGTGTGCGGCGGTACCGGATGGATCGAGATGGGCGGCTGCGGCATGGTCCACCCAAATGTCCTGCGCGCGGCCGGCGTGGACCCCGAGGAGTACCAGGGCTTCGCCTTCGGCCTGGGGATCGAGCGCATCCTCATGCTCCGCAACAGCGTGGCGGACATGCGCGACATGGTGGAGGGCGACGTCCGCTTCTCCCAGCACTACGGTACGGAGATCTGAGATGCCCCGCATTCCCCTGACCTGGCTCGCCGAGCACACCGAGCTGACCGCCGGCGCCTCCGCCCAGCAGGTCGCCACCGACCTCTCCCGCGTGGGACTCGAAGAGGAAGCGATCTTCGGCGCCCAGGTGTCCGGTCCGCTCGTCGTCGGCCGCGTGCTGGAACTCGTCAAGGAGCCCCAGAAGAACGGCAAGACCATCAACTGGGTGCGCGTGGACGTCGGCCCCGAGCACAACGAGGACGCCGACAACCCCAAGGACCCCCAGCCGGGCGAGGAGCGCCCCAGCCGCGGCATCATCTGCGGCGCGCACAACTTCGTCGAGGGCGACCTGGTGGTGGTCTCCCTGCCCGGCACCGTGCTGCCCGGCGACTTCGCGATCGCGGCCCGCAGAACCTACGGCCACACCTCCGACGGGATGATCTGCTCCGGCGACGAGCTGGGGCTGGGGGAGGACCCCTCCGGCGAGGACGGCATCATCGTGCTGGGCCGCGGCCACGCCGAGGGCCTGACCGGCGAGCCCGGCGATGATGCGATCGCGCTGCTCGGTCTCGCCGACGAGGTCGTCGAGGTCAACGTGACCCCGGACCGCGGCTACTGCTTCTCCATGCGCGGCGTGGCCCGCGAGTACTCCCACGCGACCGGCGCCAGCTTCACCGACCCGGTCACGAGCGTGGACGTCCCGCAGGCCGAAGCGGGCGGAGTCGCCGTCCAGCTGCGCGACCAGGCCCCGCTCCGTGAGGTCGCGGGCTGCTCGCGCTTCGTCGCCCTCGAGGTGCGCGACGTGGACCCTGCCGCCCAGACCCCGCGCTGGATGGCCCGCCGCCTGACCCTCGCGGGCATGCGACCGATCTCGCTGATCGTCGACGTCACGAACTACGTGATGCTCGATCTCGGACAGCCGCTGCACGCCTACGACGCCGACAAGGTCGTCGCCCCGATCGTGGTGCGCCGCGCCCGCCAGGGGGAGAAGCTCACCACCCTGGACGACGTCACCCGCACCCTGGATCCCGAGGACCTGCTGATCACCGACAGCGACGGCGGCGAGGGCGCACGCATCCTCGGCATCGCCGGAGTGATGGGCGGCGAATCCACCGAGGTCTCCGCGGCGACGACCAACATCGTGCTGGAGGCAGCGACCTTCCACTCGATCTCGGTGGCACGCTCCGCGCGCCGTCACCGCCTGCCCTCGGAAGCCTCCAAGCGCTTCGAGCGCGGTGTGGATCCCCAGCTCCCGCTCGCGGCCGCCTACCGCGCCGCCCAGCTGATCGTGGAGTTCGGCGGCGGCGAGATCGCCACCTCCATCACCGACGAGGGCGGAGTGCCGGGGCCCGCCGCGCCCATCTCACTCCCGCTCGGGGACGCTGAACGGGTGGTCGGCATCGCCTACACCCCGGAGCAGGTGCGCGGCAGCCTCGAGAACATCGGCTGCGTCGTCGAAGACGAGACAGGAGGTGGCGGCGAGGGCACCCTCGCTGTCACCCCGCCCACCTGGCGCCCGGACCTCACCATCCGGGAGGATCTGATCGAGGAGATCGCCCGCCTGGTGGGCTACGAGACGATCCCGTCGATCCTGCCCACCGCCCCCGGAGGCCGCGGGCTCACCCGGGCCCAGCGTGCGCGTCGCGACGCGAACCGTGCGCTCGCCGAGGCCGGTCTCATCGAGGTCACCTCCTACCCCTTCGTGGGAGAGGGCATCTTCGACGCCCTGCGCTACGAGACCGGTGATGCCCGGCGCGAGGCCGTGCGACTGCTGAACCCGCTGGCCGACGACGAGCCGCTGATGCGCACCTCCCTGCTGCAGACCCTGCTGCCGGTGGCACGCAGGAACCTCGGCCGCGGGGAGGAGTCGGTGGAGATCTTCCAGCTCGGCACCGCTTCCCGCTCCCGTGGTGAGGGCCTGCGCTCGCCGGTGCCCGCGGCCGCGCAGCGTCCCACCGACGCCGAGCTCGAGGAGGTCCTCGCCGCGCTGCCGGTGCAGACCCGCACTCTCGCCGCCGTGGTCGGCGGGGCGTCCGGCCCGGATTCCTGGCAGGGCGAGGTCGCGCCCTGGGGCTGGGCCGACGCCTTCGAGCTCGCGCGCCGCACGGCCGCGGCCGTCGGCGCCGCGCTCGAGGTGCGCCAGGTCGAGCACGCTCCCTTCCACCCCGGCCGCGCCGGCGAGCTGCGAGTCCTCACCACCGACGGGGAGAGCACGGTGATCGGCCATGCCGGTGAGCTGCACCCCGCCGTGGTCAAGGAGTTCGGCCTCCCGGCACGCACCAGCGCATTCGAGCTCGACCTCGAGGCGCTGATCGCCGCGGCCCCGGCCGTCGTCACCGCGACCCCGGTGCCCACCTATCCGGTGGCCAAAGAGGACTTCGCCTTCGTGGTCGATCAGGACGTCCCCGCAGCGGCCGTCGAGGCCGCGATCATCGTGGGCATCGGCGACCTCGCCGAGAACGTCCACCTGTTCGACGTCTTCACCGGTGAGCAGATCGGCGAGGGGAAGAAGTCGCTCGCCTTCGCGGTGCGGCTGCGCTCCACCGAGGGCACTCTGAGCGCGGAGCAGATCGGTGAGGCGCGCAAGCGCTGCATCGCCGCCGTCGACGCCGCCGTCGGAGGAGTGCTTCGCGCATGAGCTCGACGCCTCCGGCCACCGGTCCCGCGCCGACACCGCCCGTGCCGGTGCGGAACGGGACCATCGCCTGGGCGCTGGGCTTCCTCGCGTACTTCCCGATCCCCTTCGTGGGGCTGCTGATCGCCGGGATCACCCAGCTCATCGTCGGCCTCCGCCAGCGCAAGCATGGCGGACTCGCCGGAGTCAACGGCGTGCGCGCCGCGAACTGGGGCCTGACCCAGCTGTGCTGGCCGGTGCTGATGGCGCTCACGATGCTGATCGCGGTGCTCACCGGAGCTCCCTCTCCCACCGGGGACGGGATGATGTTCCACCCCGTGATGAACGTGCTCGTCTTCACGGTGCTGGGACTCTTCTTCATCGTGTGCCTGCTGCAGGCGGTCTACGCGATCGTCGGCACGGTGGTGGCGTCCAAGGGTCGGCGGGTGGGGCTGCCCGTGATCCCGTTCCTGCGCGCCCCGCGCGGCTGAGGATCCGCAGGAAGAGCGCACAGGTCGCCCAGAACCGGGCACGCGCCGGAGATATCGTCCCGGTCACGTCGACCTGACTGGCTGTTCATGCATTCGGCTGTATATACTTCCGGCATGATGTCCGTAACCGGTGACGCCGTCCGCTCCTCGCTCCAGGGCGATCTGTCCGTGGGGAACAGCGCGCGGCGACCCCGCGTCGCCGTCGTCGGCGCCTCCGGATACGCCGGGGGAGAGACCCTCCGACTGCTCGCCTCCCACCCGGGCGTCGAGATCGCGACCGTGGCGGCGCATTCGAGCGCGGGCAAGCACCTCAGCGAGGTCGCCCCGCACATCGACCTCGGTCACGACCCCGTGCTGGCCGAGACGAGCGTGGACACCCTGCGCGGCCATGACGTGGTCGTGCTCGCGCTGCCCCACGGCCAGTCGGGACAGATCGCCGCCGCGCTGCGCGCCGAGGACCCCGATGTGCTGGTCCTCGACCTCGGCGCCGACCACCGGCTCGAGAACTCCGAGGACTGGAGCGAGTACTACGGCAGCGAGCACTCCGGCACCTGGACCTACGGCATGCCCGAACTGCCGCTGGCAGACGGCACGCGCCAGCGCGATCTGCTGGTCGGCGCCCGGGAGATCGCAGTGCCCGGCTGCAACGCCACCGCCGTCTCCCTCGCGCTCGCACCGCTGGTGCGCGCCGGGCTCGTGGACGCCGCGCAGCTCAGCGCTGTGCTTCCGGTCGGCTACTCCGGCGCCGGCCGCGCGGCCAAGCAGCACCTGATGTTCGCCGAAGCCTCCGGCAACGCCGCCCCGTATGCCGTCGGCGGCAGTCACCGGCACGTCCCCGAGGTGCTGCAGAACCTCCGCCGCGCCACGGGTGAGACGGGCCAGCGCCTCACCTTCACCCCGGTGCTGGTGCCCATGAGCCGCGGGATCCTCGCCGTGTGCACCGCGCCCGTCGCAGAGGGCGCCACCACCGCCGATCTGCTCGGCGCCCTGCAGGCCGACTACGCGGACGAGCACTTCGTGACCGTCCTGCCGGAGGGAGTCTTCCCCGCCACCGGCGAGGTGACCGGCGCGAACACGCTCCGCATCGGCGCCGCAGTGGATCGCCACAGCGGCCAGGCCACCGTGATCTCCGCATTGGACAACCTCGTCAAGGGCACCGCCGGAGCGGCGATCCAGTCGATGAACCTCGCGCTGGGCCTGCCTGAGGGCACCGGCCTGACCCGGACCGCGCTCGCCCCCTGAGCGCGAACTTCAGAACTCCCGTCGCACGCTCGTTGGACCGTCAGGTTCCCGCAGCGCGCCCGCCGCAGCACCCCCAGACCTCCCAGGAGCTCGCATGTCGATCACCCGTCCCCGCGGCTTCCGCGCCGTCGGCCTCGCCGCCGGTATCAAGTCCACCGGCAAGGATGACCTCGCCCTCATCGTCAACGACGGTCCCCGTGACATCGCCGCCGCGGTGTTCACCAGCAACCGGGTCCAGGCGGCGCCGGTCCTCTGGTCCCGCCAGGCCATCTCGGACGGCCGCGCGCGGGCCGTAATCCTGAACTCCGGTGGCGCCAATGCGTGCACCGGCCCGGAGGGGTTCGCCGACACCCACCGCACTGCCGAGCACCTCGCCGGCCTGCTCGACGTCGCCGCTCAGGATGTGCTCGTCTGCTCGACCGGCCTGATCGGGGAGCGACTGCCGATGGAGCCGCTGCTGGCCGGGGTCACCACCGCCGCAGGACGGCTCGAGGCCGGGGCCGAGGCTGATGCCAGCGCCGCTGCCGCGATCATGACCACCGACACCGTGCCCAAGACCGCGGAGGTCACCACGCCCTCCGGTGCGATCGTGGGCGGGATCGCCAAGGGCGCCGGGATGCTCGCACCGCAGCTGGCGACCATGCTGGTGGTGCTCACCACCGATGCCGACGTCGACGCGGAGACCGCCGACGCCGCACTGCGCGCCGCGACCGCCACCACCTTCGACCGCGTCGACTCCGACGCCTGCATGTCCACCAACGACACCGTCATCCTGCTGGCCTCCGGCGCGAGCGGGACCGCCCTCGGGCTCGAAGAGCTCACCGAAGCGGTCCGCGCCGTCAGCGCCGACCTCGCCCGGCAGCTGGTCGCCGATGCCGAGGGCGCGAGCCACGACGTCCAGGTGATCGTCCGCTCCGCCACCACCGAACAGGCAGCCCTCGCGGTCGCCCGGGAGATTGCCCGCTCCAACCTGGTCAAGGCCGCGATCTTCGGCAACGACCCCAACTGGGGCCGCATCGTCTCCGCAGCCGGCTGCGTCCCCGAAGCCGTGGCCCCGTTCGACGTCGCGAACCTCTCGGTCACCGTCAACGGGGTCGAGGTGTGCCGCGCAGGCGGCGCCCACCGCGACCGCTCCGAGGTGGACATGACCCCTCGGGAGACCCTCATCGAGGTCGATCTCGGCGCCGGCGAGGCCACCGGCGACATCTGGACCAACGACCTCACCCACGACTACGTCGAAGAGAACAGCGCCTACTCCTCATGAGCACCGCACCGAACTCCCCGGAACCCGCAGCCGCCGGCGGTGGCGCGGACGGCACCGACCCGTCGGCAGACGCCCCGCTGGTCGGCAAGAACCCCCTGGCCCAGCTCGACGCCGCCCGCAGCGAAGCCCGCGAGAAGTCGGAGGTGCTGATCGAGGCGATGCCCTGGATGCAGCGCTTCCGCGGCAGGATCGTCGTGGTCAAGTACGGCGGCAACGCGATGGTCGACGAGGAGCTGCGTCGCGGATTCGCCGCGGACATCGTCTTCATGCGACTCGCCGGCATCCGGGTCGTCGTCGTCCACGGCGGCGGACCGCAGATCAACGCGATGCTGGAGCGGGTGGGCAAGGAGTCCACCTTCCGCGGAGGCCTGCGTGTGACCGACGCCGAGACCATGGACATCGCCCGAATGGTGCTGGTGGGTCAGGTGGGACGGGAGCTGGTGGGACTGATCAACCATCACGGTCCCTTCGCGATCGGCATGTCCGGCGAGGATGCCCGGCTGTTCACCGCCACCCGCCGCGGCACCGTCGTGGACGGCGAGGACGTCGACCTCGGCCACGTGGGTGCGGTGGGCGCGGTCAACATCGACGCCATCAGCGATCTGCTCGAGAGCGGGAGGATCCCGGTGATCTCCTCGATCGCCCCCGAGGTCGACGCCGATGGCAACCCCACCGGCGACGTCCTGAACATCAACGCCGACCTCGCTGCCGCGGCGCTCGCCGAGGGCCTGGATGCGGAGAAGCTGGTGATGCTCACCGACGTCGAGGGCCTCTACCGCGACTGGCCCGACCGCGCCTCGCTGATCCCCGAGATCTCCGCCTCCGAGCTGCGCGAGATGCTCCCCGGCCTCACTGCCGGGATGATCCCGAAGGCTGAGGCGCTGCTGGGAGCCGTCGACGCCGGTGTGCGCACCGCCGCGATGATCGACGGCCGGATCGAACATGCCGTGCTGCTGGAAGTGTTCACGACCAAGGGCGTGGGCACCATGGTGAGGAGGGATGACTATGTCTGAGCAGGTGAAGCCCGCACCGGGTCAGCCCACGCCGGCGCAGCACACACAGGGACACCCCGCGCAGGGACAGACCGCACGGGCACAGGGCGGAGATCTCGATCTCGCCCAGCGTTACGGCGACGCGCTGCTGCCCGTCTTCGGCACGCCCCAGAAGGTCCTCGCCCGCGGCGCGGGCGTGCACGTCTGGGACACCGAGGGGAAGCAGTACCTCGATCTGCTGGCCGGGATCGCTGTGAACGCGCTCGGCCATGGCCACCCGGCGCTGCTCGCAGCGATCATGAAGCAGGCGGAGACCCTCGGGCATGTCTCGAACTTCTTCGCCTCCGCTCCCCAGATCGAGCTCGCCGAGAAGCTGCTGCAGCTCGCCGAGGCTCCGGCGGGCTCCGGGGTGTTCTTCGCGAACTCCGGCACCGAGGCGAACGAGGCCGCCTTCAAGATCGCCCGCCGCACCGGCCGTCCCCGGATCCTCGCGCTGCGCAATTCCTTCCACGGCCGCACCATGGGCGCCCTCGCCCTCACCTGGAAGGAGGCCTACCGGGCCCCGTTCGAACCGCTGCCCGGCGGAGTCGAGTTCCTCGAGGTCGGGGACGAGGCGGCTCTTGCCGAGGCGCTCGCCCCCGGTGACGTGGCGGCAGTCTTCGCCGAGCCGATCCAGGGCGAGGCCGGGGTTCGCCCGCTCGGCACCGACTACCTCCAGGCGCTGCGCCGTCTCACCCGCGAGCACGGCACCCTGCTGATCCTGGACGAGGTCCAGACCGGCATCGGCCGCACCGGGCACTGGTTCGCCCACCAGGCGATCGAAGGCCTCCAGCCCGACGTGATGACCCTCGCGAAGGGACTGGGCGGCGGCTTCCCGATCGGTGCCGTGATCAGCTATGGCCCCGCGGTGCACGATCTGCTGCAGCCCGGCCAGCATGGCACCACCTTCGGGGGGAACCCGCTGGCCTCCGCCGCCGCGCTCGCCGTGCTCGGCACGATCCTTGAGGACGGGCTGCTCGAGCACGTCCGCGAGGTCGGCGCGGGATTCACCCGTGACGTGCTCGCCCTCGACCATCCTCTGATCGAGGAGGTGCGTGGTGCCGGTCTGCTGCTCGGCATCGGCTTTCGCGCACCGATCGCCCCGCAGCTCGCGACCGCTGCGCTCGAGGCGGGGTTCATCGTCAACGCCCCGGACGGGACCACGCTGCGGATCGCTCCGCCGCTGCTGATCACCCCGGCCGAGCTCGACACCTTCACCGCCGCCCTGCCCGCCCTGCTCGAGGCCGCTGCGCCTGAGGGAGAGAACTGAGATGCCCCGTCACTTCCTGCGTGATGACGACCTGAGCCCCGCCGAGCAGAAGGAGGTCCTGGCCCTCGCGCTGGCCCTTGCCGAGGATCGTTTCGCCAAGCGCCCGCTGGACGGGCCGCGCACGGTCGCGATCATGTTCGACAAGTCCTCCACCCGCACCCGGGTGTCCTTCGCGACCGGCGTCGCGGAGCTCGGGGGCAGCCCGCTGGTGATGGAGGCCGGCAGCAGCCAGCTCGGCCGCGGCGAGTCCATCGCCGACACCACCCGGGTGCTCACCCGGATGGTCTCCGCGATCATCTGGCGCACCTTCGGCCAGGAGCGCATCGAGGAGATGGCCGCGCACTCGACCGTGCCGGTCATCAACGCCCTCACCGACGAGTTCCATCCCTGCCAGATCCTTGCTGACCTGCAGACCATCGCCCAGCACACCGGGGGACTGGCCGAGGGTGACGCGGCGCTGGCAGGTCGGTCCCTGGCCTACCTCGGCGACGGGGCGAACAACATGGCCCACTCGTACCTGCTGGGCGGCGTCACCGCCGGCATGGACGTGCGGATCGCCTCTCCTGCCTCCCACCGCCCGGACCCGGCGATCGTGGCCCGCGCCGAGGAGATCGCCGCCACCACCGGCGGGAGCGTCACCCTCACCGATGATCCCCGGCTCGCAGCCCGGGGCGCCACCGCCGTCATCACCGACACCTGGGTGTCGATGGGCCAGGAGGGCGAAGGCGGCCGCGGCGGGGAGACGTTCGCGCCCTTCCAGGTCACCGAGGAGCTGATGGAGCTCTCCGGCGGGCTGTTCCTGCACTGCCTGCCTGCTTACCGCGGCAAGGAGGTCACCGCCGAGGTCATCGATGGGCCCTCCTCCGTGGTGTGGGACGAGGCCGAGAACCGCCTGCATGCCCAGAAGGCATTGCTGGCCTGGCTGCTCGAGCACCCCGACCAGAGCACCGCCGCGCACGCCCTCCCGCAGGGAGCGCGCCGATGAGCGACTCCCGCCGCGCCCTCGCCCAGACCAAGACCTCCCGTCAGCAGCGCATCGTCCAGCTGCTCACCCACCAGGAGGTGTCCTCGCAGTCCCAGCTCGCACAGCTGCTGACCGCCGAGGGCATCGAGGTCACCCAGGCGACCCTCTCGCGGGACCTGGTGGAGCTGCAGGCGGAGAAGATCCGCGGCTCGGCGGGCAGCCTCGTCTACCGGCTTCCCCCGGAGGGCGGCACCACCCGCCCGGCGGCCGCACCGGAGAACGAGCTGCTCGAGGCGAGGCTGCCACGGCTGGCGGAGGGCCTGCTGGTCTCCGCGGAGGCCAGCGGCAACCTGGTGGTGGTGCGCACTCCGCCCGGGGGTGCGCAGTATCTCGCTTCCGCCATGGACCGTTCGGTGATGCCCGATGTCCTCGGTACGATCGCAGGTGATGACACCGTGCTGCTGGTCGCCCGGGACCCCGCCGGCGGTGACCGGCTCGCCGAGCGCCTGCTCGATCTCGCGGATGGCCGACGGGAGTCCGTCGACCCCGTGCCGCCGCCCCGGCGCCGGTCCACGGAGACGGCCCCCGCCGGTTCCCCCGGCTCGTCGGCCCCCGACGCGCCACGCAGCGCCTGACCGCTTCGACCCGCAGGACCTCTCGACCCAAGACTTCTCGACCCAAGACTTCTCGACCCCCGAACCGCTCGGCCTCGGGTGCCGGCCCCGCCGGACCCGCCCGTGCACTCTGTGAATCACGACTAGGAGCATCACCGTGACCGAAAAGATCGTCCTCGCCTACTCCGGCGGCCTCGACACCTCCGTGGCCATCGGCTGGATCCACGACGCCACCGGCGCCGATGTCATCGCCTGCGCGGTGGATGTCGGCCAGGGCGGAGAGGACCTCGAGGTGATCCGCCAGCGCGCCCTGGACTGCGGCGCCGTCGAGGCTTATGTGGCCGATGCCCGCGACGAGTTCGCCAACGAGTACTGCATGCCCGCGCTCCAGGCGAACGCGCTGTACATGGACGCCTACCCGAACGTCTCCGCGATCTCGCGCCCGGTGATCACCAAGCACCTGGTCAAAGCCGCCAAGAAGTACGGCGCCTCCACTGTCGCCCACGGCTGCACCGGCAAGGGCAACGACCAGGTCCGCTTCGAGGTCTCGATCACCTCGCTGGCCCCCGAGCTCAAGTGCATCGCTCCGGTGCGTGACCTCGCGCTGACCCGTGACAAGGCGATCCAGTACGCCGAGCGCAAGGGTCTGCCGATCGAGACCACCAAGCACAACCCCTTCTCGATCGACCAGAACGTGTGGGGCCGCGCCATCGAGACCGGCTTCCTCGAGGACATCTGGAACGAGCCCACCAAGGACGTCTTCAGCTACACCGACGACCCGGCCTTCCCGCCGGTCGCCGACGAGGTCGTCATCTCCTTCGAGCGCGGCATCCCGGTCGCCATCGACGGTCGCAAGGTCTCCCCGCTCGAGGCGATCCAGGAGCTCAACCGCCGCGCCGGCGCACAGGGCATCGGCCGCATCGACATCGTCGAGGACCGCCTGGTGGGCATCAAGTCCCGCGAGGTCTACGAGGCCCCCGGCGCGATGACGCTGATCACCGCTCACCAGGAGCTCGAGCGCGTGACCCTCGAGCGCGAGCAGGCCCGCTTCAAGCGCACCGTGAGCGACCGCTGGACCGACCTGGTCTACGACGGCCAGTGGTTCTCCCCGCTGAAGAAGTCCCTGGACGCCTTCATCTCGGACACCCAGCGCTACGTCAGCGGTGATATCCGCATGACCCTGCACGGCGGCCGCGCCACCGTGACCGGGCGCCGCACCGAGACCGGTCTGTACGACTTCAACCTCGCCACCTACGACGAGGGCGACACCTTCGACCAGGCCAGCGCCCGCGGCTTCATCGACATCTACGGCCTGGCCGCCAAGCAGGCCGCGGCCCGCGACGTCGCCTTCGGCAACGGCGAGGACCTCGACGCCGCACCCGAGGCGCAGGCATGAGCCAGAACGGCTCCCAGTCGGACCACAACGGCTCCCTGACGAACTCCGCCGCGTCGCCGGGCCCCACCGCGTCGCCGACCGCACCCGACCCGTCGGGCGCTGCGGACCCGTCGGCCGCGAAGGAGAACGCCTCCCTGTGGGGCGGGCGCTTCGGCTCCGGCCCTTCGGCGGCGCTGGCCGCGCTGTCGGTGTCCACCCACTTCGACTGGCGGCTGGCGCAGTACGACCTGCGCGGCTCGAAGGCGCACGCCAACGTGCTCCACACCGCCGGCCTGCTGAGCGATGACGAGCTCACCGGCATGCAGGCTGCGCTGGACACCCTCGCGGCCGACGTCGCCTCCGGCGAGTTCGCCGCCGCGCCCGAGGACGAGGACGTGCACACCGCCCTCGAGGGCGGCCTCATCGAGCGGGCCGGTGCGGATCTCGGCGGCAAGCTGCGCGCCGGGCGCTCCCGCAACGACCAGATCGCCACCCTGATCCGGCTGTTCATCCGCGATCAGGCTCGCGCCATCGGTGACCAGGTCCTCGACCTCGTCGATGTGCTGGTGGCCCGGGCTCGTGAGGTGCACGGCGCTCCGATGCCGGGCCGCACCCACCTCCAGCATGCCCAGCCGCTGCTGCTCAGCCATCACCTGCTGGCCCACGCCTGGCCGCTGCTGCGGGACGTGGAGCGGCTGCGGGATCTCGATGCCCGCACGGACATCTCCCCGTATGGCTCGGGGGCGCTGGCCGGTTCGAGCCTGGGCCTGGATCCGCAGGCAGTCGCTGCGGAGCTGGGCTTCTCGGACTCGGTGTGGAACTCGATCGACGGGACCGCCTCACGCGACCTCACCGCCGAGTTCTCCTTCGTGCTCGCGATGATCGGGATCGACCTCTCGCGGCTCGCCGAGGAGGTCATCCTGTGGAACACCAAGGAGTTCTCGTTCATCACCCTGGACGACGCCTACTCCACCGGCTCCTCGATCATGCCGCAGAAGAAGAACCCGGACATCGCCGAGCTCGCACGCGGGAAGGCGGGCCGCCTGATCGGCGACCTGGTGGGACTGCTGGGTACGCTCAAGGCGCTTCCGCTCGCGTACAACCGCGACCTGCAGGAGGACAAGGAGCCGGTCTTCGATCAGGTCGATTCGCTGGACCTGGTGCTGCCGGCGTTCACGGGCATGATGGCGACCCTGGTCTTCCATACCGAGCGGATGGCCGAGCTCGCGCCGCAGGGCTTCTCGCTCGCGACCGACATCGCGGACCACCTGGTGCGTCGCGGGGTTCCCTTCCGCATCGCCCACGAGATCTCGGGGGCCTGCGTGAAGGTCGCCGAGTCTCAGGGCAAGGAGCTGTGGGACCTCACCGACGAGGAGATGGCCTCCATCTCGGAGCACCTGGACGGCTCGGTCCGTTCAGTGCTGACCGTCGAGGGCTCCATCGCATCCCGTGACGCGAAGGGCGGGACCGCGCCGGTGCGGGTCGCGGAGCAGGAGGAGGCCGCCGCCGAGGCGATCTCCGCGTTGCGCGCCTTCACCCGGGACCGCTGAGCGGCGGCCACGCCCGTCACACGGTGCCGTCGACTGCCCGGCTCGTCCGGTCACCGGATTCTCCCGGCCACCTGTTCACCGGGCCACCGGTTCACTGGGCCGCCGGGTTCACTGGGCCGCCGGGTCCTCCCGGCCACCGGATATCTGTCTCCTCTGAGGATTGAACAGCTATACGGCTTTCAATCCTCACCAGGGACAGGAATCTGGTGGCCGGAGGCGGATGCGACGCCGTGGGCCCGGGATCTGTGACAATGGCGCTCGGGCACGCACAGCGTGGGCTCCACGCACACCGAGGGCTCACCGGGCAGCTCGCTCGAACTCCGGTCCGTGCGCGCCCCGACCAGTCAGACCCCGGCCTCTCCCGGCCGGACCATCGGCACCCTGTGCCCCTCCGAGAGGAACCGATCGATGCATTCCGTCCTGGACGAGCTCGCCTGGCGAGGACTCGTCGTGCAGACCACCGGGCGCGAGGCGCTCGGCAGCGCTCTGGCGGACGGACCGGTCAGCCTGTATTGCGGCTTCGACCCGACGGCGTCGTCCCTTCACGTCGGTCATCTGACCCAGGTGCTCACGATGCGCAGGCTCCAGCTCGCCGGCCACCACCCCTACGCGTTGGTGGGTGGGGCGACCGGCCTGATCGGTGATCCGCGCATGTCCGGGGAGCGGGTGCTCAACGATGCCGAGATCGTCGCGACGTGGGTCGACAGCCTGCGAGGGCAGATCTCCCGCTTCCTCGACCTCGAGGGCGAGTTCGCGGTGACCATGGTGAACAACCTCGACTGGATCGGGCAGATGAGCGCCCTGGACTTCCTGCGGGACATGGGCAAGCACTTCCGCATGGGCACCATGCTCGCGAAGGACACCGTGGCCCGCCGCCTGCAGAGCGACGAGGGGATCAGCTACACCGAATTCAGCTACCAGGTGCTCCAGGGCATTGATTACCTCGAGCTGCATCGCCGCCATGGGGTCTCATTGCAGTTCGGAGGCAACGACCAGTGGGGGAACCTGCTCGCCGGTGTCGATCTGATCCACAAGGTCGAGGGCCACGATGCGCACGCCCTGACCACACCGCTGGTCACCAAGGCGGATGGCACCAAGTTCGGGAAGAGCGAGGGGGGCGCAGTCTGGCTCGACGCAGACCTCACCAGCCCCTACGCCTTCCACCAGTTCTGGCTCAATGCGGCCGACGGCGACGTCGTGAACTACCTGAAGTACTTCACCTTCCGGTCGCAGGAGGAGATCGCCGAGCTCGAGCACGCGACCGCCGATGCCTCCCACCAGCGCGCAGCCCAGAAGCTGCTCGCGGACGATCTCACCACGATGGTCCACGGTGAGCAGGCCACCGCGCAGGCCAAGGCTGCGGCGACGGTCCTGTTCGGGCGCGGTGATGTGCGAGAGCTCGATGAGCAGACGATCGTGACGATCGCCCGCGAGCTGCCAGGCGCGGAGGTCTCCACGACCATGGCGCTGGTCGATGCGTTCGTGGAGTCCGGCATCGCGGCGTCGAAGGGTGCCGCACGGCGCGACGCTGAGGGCGGAGGCCTCTCGGTGAACGGAGAGAAGGTGACTGCTGAGGATCTCGCCCGAGAGGTGGGGGACCTCGAGGCGCTGCCGGGCAGGCACCTGCTCCTGCGCCGCGGACGCAAGAACGCCGCGATGGTCCGCCTCGCCGGCTGACCTTCGTCCACACCGGAATTACGACGAGCCCCGTGCCCTGCAGCCGCAGAGCACGGGGCTCGTCGTGAATCCGGGGCCGGACGTCGTGGAGTGGGGAGACCCGGGGCGCAGGGGAGAGCCAGGGGGCGGGGAGCGTCAGGACGGAGCACGGCGTCCGGCCGGCAGCAGCGTCACCAGCTCCGTGGCCATGCCCGCCAGCGCCCGCCAAGTACGGCCTGCCACCGAAACTGTCAAGCCGACGATAAGTTCCGGTGACGCCCCTCTCAGACGCGGGTCACATCGCGATGAACGAGCGCTTTCCCTGAACAGAAAAACCCCGGTTGACCTGCACGGACGCGCTCAGAAGTGGGTGAATGGGAGGTGAATCCTCCGGTTTGACGACCCTCGCCCGGACCCGTAATGTTCTTTCTTGTCAGCAGGAACAACGCAGACACGAAGGGCCGGGAGCATCCCATAGGGAAGCGAACGGAACGGAGTGGAGCGGGACAGCTGCAGGACTGCCGGACCGAGAGATCGGGATGGTGAACGTGGGCAGGTCAGAGGGAAGATCGCGAGTCGATCCGAACGAGACCGGGAGCACACGGAGCGGAGTTGGACTGGGCCGCGAAGAACTGCTAGAGTAGTGATTCGCGCCGGAATGACGACGTAGAACGTCAGTCGGTAGGAAGTTTCCGCCGGCGCCACCGAGCCTCTGACTCGAACCGCTCTGCGGGGAGAGAATGATGTGCGCGTGTTGCTTGATATCTCAATAGCGTGTCTGTTTGTTGATGCCATTATTT
>NZ_JBQDLF010000014.1:0-68194 GCF_052095815.1 Brachybacterium sp.
GCACCGGCAGCGGGCGAACCCGGGGCGGGGCCGTCCGCTCACGCACCGGCGCAGGCAGCGGGCGAACGGTCTGGACGATGGGGAGGCTGTCGGTGCTGGTGCTCATGCTGCGACCGACTCTCGGTGGTCGATCAGCGGGGGACGCTGCGCATTGACCTGCTCGTACACATTGAGCACGCTGCGCGCGAAATCCTGATCACCGAAGGTGGCATGGGCGTGCTCGAGCGCGGCCACGGACATCTGCTCGCGTCGCAGCGGATCATCGAGCAGGGCGCTCAGCTGGTCCGAGAACTGAGCGGCATCCTGGTACTGCCAGCCCGTGCGGCCATCGATGATCACGTTCGTGAGCGAGGGATCACGACGGGCGAGCAGTGGCAGCCCGACGGCCATCGCCTCGATGAAGGTCAGTCCCTGGGTCTCGCTGAGGGAGGCGCTGACGAACACGTCCCCCACGCGGTACCAGCGCTGGACCTCGGCCGGATCCACCACCCCGGTGAAACGGACCCGGTCCGAGATGCCGAGCGAGACGGCATGAGCCTCGAGCTCGGCCCGGTGGGGTCCATCGCCCACCATCACCAGCACGACGTCGGGGCGGTCCGCTGCAGCGACCATCTCGAGCACCTCGTCGAGGTTCTTCTCCTTGGCCAGGCGGGAGATCGAGATCAGGACCTTCTGCCCCTCCGCGATCCTCAGCTCCGCGCGCAGCGCGCGGATGTCCTCACGCTCCTGCTGGCTCTGTGCCGGGCGGAACTTGCGCAGGTCCAGGCCGGTCGGGATCACGTGCAGCGGGCGGTGCACGCCGTAGCCGCGGAGCAGCCCGGAGACCTTCTCGGTCGGCACGATCACGGCGTCGGTCCCTGCGAGCACCCGGCGGGAGAAGGTCTCGACGACCTTGCGGCCCATGGTGCGGCTGGGGGAGTAGTAGTGGGTGTAGTCCTCGTAGATGGTGTGGTATGTGTGCACCAGCGGCACCGAGAGGGTGCGGGCGATGCGACGGGCCCACACATACGTGGAGAACTCCGCCTGTGAATGGACGACATCAGGTCGCCACTGCAGGATGTCGCGCAGCACGCGGCGGCTCGAGGGCATGCCGATCCGCGCCCGGTCGTAGACCAGCGCCGCGGAGACCGAGCCGATGCGGTAGACGCCGGGCTCGTGATGGGGACGGATTCCCTGGGAGAGTGTCAGCACCCGCACGTCGAGGCCGAGCGCGACGAGCCCGCGCCGCAGCGTCTGGACGGAGGCGACCACGCCGTTGACCACGGGCTCCCACCAGTCGGTGGTGATCAGTACGCGCAGGGGGCGGCGCGGCTCGCTCATCGCTCGGGGACCGGGGCGCTTCGTCAGCATGTTCACGTCTTCAGCTTCCCACCCCGGCGTCGAGCGCGCGTCCGCCGTGCGGGGGAGACGTATCAGACCGAGGTCTGATACTTGACCTCCGTGGATGCTCTGCGATGTCGGCCCGTTCATGTTTTGAGCCTACGACCGGTCCCGATGCGGTGATACGGGGCGCGCCCGACCCGTCGCGGAGAGTTTCCCCCTAGTGTTTCCACTCGTTACCTGATAACGGGCTGTAAACGACGCAGAGCCGAGCTGCTGGGAGAAGATCGCGAAACGGGCACCCACATGCGGGTCCTGCGGAGCGATGTCCAGAGTCTCCACGGGCAGGGCGTGGACGGAGAACTGGTAGCGGTGCGGGGCCCCGGGCGGCGGCTCCGGGCCGTCATAGCCGTGGTTGCCGAAATCGTTCCGTGCCTGCTTCAGCGAGGAGTCCTCACGGGACACCCCGAGCGGCAGCGAGCTCTCCGACGCCGGAAGGTCCCACGCCACCCAGTGCCAGAAGCCGGAGCCCGTCGGGGCATCGGGGTCATAGCAGGTGATGGCGAAGGAACGGGTCCCCTCGGGAGCATCGCTCCAGCGGAGATCGGGAGAGAGGTTCTCACCGCCGAGGCTCGCGACCAGTTGCTGCGGAGCCACCACCGAGCCGCTGGGGGTGGCGTTCGAGGTCAGAAGGAAAGTGGTCTCGGTCATACCCGCCAGACTAGGCAGGTCCGGTGGGGATGTCGACCACCTGCCCGTCCCCGCGAGCTGAAGGCTCAGATGCCGCCGGCCGACGGGTCAGAAACTGGAAGCCGCCGGCCGACGGGTCAGAAACTGGAAGCCGCTGGCCGGAGGGTCAGGAAACCTGGGCCGCCGGCCGACGGATCAGAAACCGTGAGCCGAGGGACGGGGATAGTGCTGCAGGAACTTCTTGACCTGGTTCGCCATCGCGGTGAGGACGTAGAGGCGCCGCCTGCTGCCCTCGACCCCGTAGGCCAGGGGATGGACGGTGCCCTGCGTGCGGATCTGCTGGACCCGGTCCCGCAGGTCCGGGTCCACGATGTAGCGCCGCAGCAGCGGCCAGGGGACGATCGAGTAGAGGATCTCCTTGCGCGGCACCAGGCGCGTCAGTTCCCGCTCCTCGATGAGGTCTGCGACCACCGGCTCGGCGACATTCGCGCCGGCAGCGGTCATGTAGTAGTTGTTGCGGCCGATGCGGGGATTCACCTCGAAGAACTTGGCGACGCCATCGCGCGGGTCGATCTTCACATCGAAGTTCGCGTACCCGCGGTAGCCGCTGTGCTCGAGGAAGCGCACCGACTGCTCGAACACCTCGGGCAGGTCGGTGGTGAACATCGCCGCGGGGTTCCCGAGCGCACCCGGGGTGTGCTCCTCGAGCAGCACCTGAGCGCCTCCCAGCAGGGTGACCGCGCCCTGGGTATCGACATAGGCGGTGACCGAGAGCATCGCGGTGTCATCCCCCGGGATCATCTCCTGGAGCACGAAGCGGTCCCGGTACCCGGCGGCGGTGAGTCGGGAGATCAGGTCCTTCAGCTGGTGGACATCCTCGATCTCGAACACCTTCCGCTTCCCGGGGAAGGAGACCGCGTTGTACGCCGAGGATCGCGACGCCTTGGCCACCAGCGGCCAGCCCAGGTCCAGCTCGGGCAGCTCAGGAGCGGTCCCGGAGGCGAAGTCCAGCACCACCGTCCGGGGTGTGGGCACGTCGATCTCGGTGCACATCTTGGAGAATGTCGCCTTGTCCGCGACCGCATGCAGCACCTCATCGGCCAGCAGCGGCAGATGGAAGAGCTTGCCGAGCTCCTCGCGGTGGGCGGCGATCAGCGCCACCAGGAAGTCGGCATTGGCCAGCAGCACCGGGCGGGTGCCGGAGGGGCGCGAGGCCTTGTCCGCACCGACCTTGAGCAGCGCCTGGACCATGTCCTCCTCCGAAGCGGACATCCCCAGCTCGACCGTGCGCAGGATCGAGGAGTCCGCGACCGGCCCGGCGACCTTGCGGGTCACCACCGTGGAGACGGTGCCGTACTTCTCGTGGAAGGCGCGCGCGAGCGCATAGATGCCGATGTCACCACCGAGCAGCACCAGATCGACCTCAGAGCTCGGCAGAGCGGCATACGGGCGGGGCGGGGTGTCGGGCATCGGGGGAGGACCTTCCAGGGGGCTCGGACCGGAGCTCAGAATCCGGTGTCGGTGGGACGCGGGTAGACGGCGCGGTACTTGCGCACGAAGTTCAGTCCGGAGACGACCGAATAGGCACGCATCCACAGACCTTCCGGACCGTACCGGAAGGGGTTGCGCAGGTGGGTGCGCGCCACGCGGCGGACCCGCTCGGCCAGAGCGGGATCGCGCACATAACGCAGCACCAGGCGCAGCGGCAGGATCGTGTAGAGGACCGGAGCGGTCACCACCACCTGCTCGAGATCCCGGCCGTGCACACGGTCCTCGACCACGTGACGGGCCACGGACTCCCCGGCGGCGGTCACGTAGTAGTTGTTGCGGCCGATGCGCGGGTTGATCTCGAAGAAGCACTCCCGGCCGGTGCGCGGGTCGATCTTCACGTCGAAGTTCGCGAAGCCGACGTAGTCCACCGCGTCGAGGAAACGCTCGGCGGCGGTGGTCAGCGACGGGAAGTCCCCGGTGATCATCGCCGCGGGCCGGCCCAGCGCGTCGGGGGTGTGCTCACCCAGGAGCACCTGCGCGGCGCACAGCAGGGTGACCTCTCCGCGACTGCTGCGATATGCGGTGATCGAGCGCTGGGCGGTGTCATCGCCCTCGATCAGCTCCTGGAACAGGAAGCGCCCGGTGAAGCCCGACTCCCGCAGCCGACGCACCAGGTCCTGCTGCTCGGCGGCGGATTCCAGGAAGAACACCTTCTTCTTCCCCGGGAACTGCACGTGGTGATACTCGGCGGTGTTCGCTGCCTTGCCCACCACTGGGTAGGACCAGGGGAGCTCCTCCCCGCCGTTCCAGCCGGGCTCCGAGGTGCGGGAGAAGTCGACGATCACCGTCGGCACGGTGCCGATGCCGAGCTCCTCGCAGATCTCCGCGAACTCCGCCTTGTCAGCGAGGCGGGAGAGCAGCTGCGCATCGACCTGGGCGAGCAGGTAATGCTGCTCGAGATCCTCCCGGAAGCGATCGATGACATCGATCAGGGAGTCCGCATTGGTCAGCAGGAGCGCCGGCCTGCCGGCCGGCCGCTGCGAGGCGAGATCGATGAGCGCATCGCGCATGTCCTCATCGCTCGCGTCGGCGCCGAGGACCAGCAGGTCCGAGGTCACGGTGCGCTCGTTCATCGCCACGGGGACGCGCACCACCGTGGTGCAGCGCATCGCGTACTGCTGGTGGAACGCGATGGTGAGGTTCAGGGAGTTCAGCCCGGCCCCGAGCACGACGACGTCGAATCCGGGGTCGACCGAGGGGGAAGGACGCATGGAGGCGATCCTAGCGGCGCGATCACGCCCGACCGCGGAGGACGGCGTCCTCCGGCGGCCGGGCGTGATCCGTGCGACGTTCAGGAGGTGCGCAGCCACACCGCCGTATCCGCCGGGACCGTGCCCGGGGAGGTGGGGGCGGAGGCGACCAGGACCTCGGCCGAGGCGAGATCGCCTGCGACCGAGGAGGCCGGCAGCTCGACCTGAGCGTCGGTGGTGTTCACGAGGATCGTGACGTCACCGCGGATCACGCCGAGCACTCCGGCGGGGAGGTCCTCGGCGAAGACCACCGCGGCATCGGGACGGCCCAAGCCCAGCTCGCGACGCAGGTGCACCGCCGTGCGGTACATCTCGAGCGTCGAGCCCTCCACCCCGTCCTGGGCGTCGGCGGCCAGGGGACCGAAGGCCTCCGGCTGCGGCAGCCAGCTCTTCCCGGTGGGGGAGAAGCCGTAGCCCGGTGCGTCCTGCGTCCACGGCAGCGGCACGCGGCAGCCGTCGCGGCCGGGCACGCCGGCCCGCAGATGGGAGGGGTCCTCGCGCAGCTCGTCGGGGATGTCGCTGACCTCGGGCAGGCCCAGCTCCTCGCCCTGGTAGAGGTAGGCGGAGCCGGGCAGGGAGAGCATCAGCAGGGTCGCGGCGCGGGCGCGGCGCAGGCCGAGCTCCGCATCGGGGATTTCGTCGCGGCGCAGCCCCTCGCCGAACTCGTAGTCCGGGGCGAAGCCGTAGCGGCTCGCATGCCGGATCACGTCGTGGTTCGAGAGCACCCAGGTGGTGGGGGAGCCCACCGCATCGGCCAGCGCGAGCGGCTTCTCGATCGCCGCGCGCATCGTCTCCACCCCCCAGCGGGCCTGGAGGAAGCCGAAGTTGAAGGACTGGTGCGCCTTCTCGTCGCCGATGTACAGCGGCAGGCGGTGCTCGGGGATCCAGGCCTCGAGCACCATCATGCGGTCGCCCTCGTAGGAGTCGAGGATCGGGCGCCACTCGCGATAGATGTCCAGCACGCCGTCGTTGTCGAAGTAGATCGGCACCTCGCCTTCGGGGATGTCGATCAGCCCGGTGGAGTTGACCGTCGCATCCGGCAGTCCCTCGGGCTTGATCATGCCGTGGGCGACGTCCACGCGGAAGCCGTCGGCGCCGCGATCCAGCCAGAAGCGCAGCACGTCCTGGAACAGCTCGTGCACCCGCGGGTTCTCCCAGTTCCAGTCCGGCTGGCTGGTGTCGAAGATGTGCAGGTACCACTGGCCGGGCGTGCCGTCGGCCTCGGTGACGCGGGTCCAGGCGCGGCCGTGGAAGATCGAGGTCCAGTTGTTCGGCGGCAGCTCCCCGTCCTCGCCCTTGCCGTCGGCGAAGACGTACATGTCTCGCTCGGGCGAGCCGGGCCCGGCCGCGAGCGCCTGCTGGAACAGCACGTGCTGATCCGAGGAGTGGTTGGGGACGATGTCCACGATGACCTTCAGACCCAGCTCGTGGGCGCGAGCGATCATCTCGTCGGCGTCGGAGAGCGACCCGAAGCGGGGGTCGACGTCCTGGTAGTCCAAGACGTCGTAGCCGCCGTCCTTCTGCGGGGAGGTGTAGAAGGGCGAGAGCCAGATCGCGTCGACCCCGAGATCGCGCAGATAGGGCAGGCGGGCGGTCACGCCGGGCAGGTCGCCCATGCCGTCGCCGTCGGAATCGGCGAAGGAGCGGGGGTAGACCTGGTAGACGACGGCATCACGCCACCACTGCAGGTCCGGGGAGGTCTGCTGCTCGGCGGTGCGCGCAGCGAGGGAGGTCTGGGGGGTCATGGCGGTCCTTCCGGTGGAACAGGGGGTGATGCGACGCGCCGCACCGACTGGCCCGTGCCGACGGGCCAGGTGGGTGCGGCGAGGTTCGGTGGGCGGGCGGGTCAGCCCTTGACGGCGCCGGCGGTCGAGCCGCCGACGATGTATCGCTGCAGGAACTGGTACAGGATGATCACCGGGACCATGACCATGACCGAGCCGGCGGCGAAGACGCCCAGATTGTTGGAGCGATCCGAGGAGAACATGCCGTACATGCCCACGGCGAGGGTCTTCTTGGAGTCGTCGGTGAGGAAGATCGAGCCGATCAGGAACTCGCTCATCGAGCCGACCAGGGCCAACAGCAGCGTGGTCGCCAGGATCGGGGTCATCGAGGGGACCAGGATCTTGCGGAAGGCCTGCCAGTGGGTGGCGCCGTCGATGATCGCGGCCTCGTCCAGGGACTTCGGGATGGTGTCGAAGAAGCCCTTGATCAGCCAGACCTGGCCGAAGGCGCCCCCCATCAGCACCGCGATGTAGCCAGCGAGGGTGTTCAGGCCCAGCATCGGCACCGCGTCGCCGAGGTCCGAGATCATCGTGTACACCGCGATCATCGACAGGATCGCGGGGAACATCATGATCAGCAGGACTGCGAGCATGCCGCCGCGGCGGCCGCGGAAGCGGAAGCGGCTGAAGGCGTAGGCGGCCAGCAGCGAGAGGAACACCTGACCGGTGGCGACGACGCCGCACACGATGATGGTGTTCAGGTACCAGCGCAGGAAGTTCGCGCGCTCGCCGCTGAGCATCGCCGCGTAGTGATCGAAGGTGACGCCCTGGGTGGGGACCAGGCCGGCGGAGGTCAGCGAACCGCTCGGGTTCAGCGATGCGGAGATCACGAACAGGATCGGGAAGACGGCGAAGATGACCGCGAACACGCCGACGACGTGCCGCCAGCCGATCTCGGTGAACCAGCGACCGAAGGGCATGCGGTGCTTCGCGCCGACCTGCGGAGCAGAAGTGCTGACGGGCGGAACAGTGGTGGAGCTCATGATGGACCTCTCCCGCGGGCTCAGTTGACGTCTTCGAGGACGTTGGTGAATCGGAACTGGATGGCGGCCAGGACACCGGTGAGGATGAACAGGCACACGGAGACCGCGGAGGCGAAGCCGAAATCAGCTCCGGAGCCGCCGAAGGCGATGCGGTAGACCATCGAGATGAGGATGTCCGTGGAACCGCGACCAGAGCCGTCGGGGAACGGACCGCCGCCGGTGAGCAGCTCGATCGCGTTGAAGTTGTTGAAGTTGAAGGCGAAGGAGGAGACCAGCAGCGGGGCCACGGCCACCAGCAGCAGCGGAAGCACGATCTTCGAGGTGGCCTGCAGCGGAGACGCGCCATCCATCCGGGCGGCCTCTGTCAGCTCATCGGGGATCGCCTGCAGAGCGCCGGTGGAGACGATGAACATGTAGGGGAAGCCCATCCACAGGTTCGTCAGCAGCACCGCCGTCTGCGCGAGCGTCGGATCGCCGAACCAGTTCAGGTTCAGCCCGAGCGTCTGGTTGATCAGACCGAACTCCTGGTTGTAGAAGTTCGACCAGACCAGCAGGGAGATGAAGCCGGGGATCGCGTACGGCAAGATCAGGATCGAGCGGTAGACGCGGCGGCCCTTGAGGCGCTGATCGTTGAGGATCAGAGCGAGGGCGAAACCGAGCGCGAAGGTCAGCAGCACCGAGCCGGCGGCGAACACCAGCGTCCACACGAAGGCGGAGACGAACTGGTTGGCCACGGTCGGGTTGGTGAACAGCCGCTCGTAGTTGGAGATGCCCACGCTCTGCAGCCAGCTCTGGGAGAAGGCCCGCTGGCCCTCGGAATCCACGAAGTACTCCTCGTCGCCTATCACGCCGACGGTGTACACCTCACCGGTCGCGGTGTCCGTGATGGCGTCCGCAGCCTCGTCGTACTGCAGCACCGTGGTTCCCACGAAGGCCTGGTTCACGCCCAGCGGGCGCACGGCGGTGGACTCGTCCACCGGTACGGCCAGCTCCATCAGCTCGTTGTAGATGGCGTTGACCTCGCCCGCGTTCAGCACGGTCATCCCGTCGACCTCGGTGACGCGGCCGTCGACGACGGTGACGTCCCCGGCGGGGACCTCCTCGAGCGCGTTCTCGGCGTCGCCGCTGAGCACGGTGCCGGCATCGGGGTCGACCAGGAAGAGCTCGTAGGGGCCCTCGGCCGCGGTGCCCGAGGTCGCCACCGTCATGGCGTAGCGCGGGGCGTCGGGGCTCTGCTGCACCGAGCTCGCGATGATCGAGCCGACCGCCTGCTCCTTGGTGCCGCGGGTGCCGTCGCCGTAGTTGGTGAAGGAGTAGCCGACCGTCAGGGCGATCGGCAGGATCAGGAAGACGGCGAGGAAGACCGAGCCCGGGAACAGGTACTTGCCCGGCACGAAGCGCTTGGTGGAGTAGAGGACGAATATCCCTGCTGCGGCGAGCAGGAGCACCGTCAGCCACATCCATGACTGCTGGGAGATCAGCACCGGGGCGATGAACACCGTCAGCGCGAGGGTGATGCCGAGCACCAGGACTCGGGTGACCACGGCCGGGACCGACGTGGACCGCGTCCGGTGCGCAGGGGCGTGCGTCGAGGTCATGAGGCGACTGTGCCTTTCAGGGGATCAGGGCGGAGTGCAGGGTGGCGGGAGGCGAGGACGCCGATCGATCGTGCCCGCCACGTGGGCGGCGGGCACGATCGATCGGCTCGGGGACGTCAGCCGATCGCGGTGGCGATCTCCTCGCCCGCCCCCTCCATGGTCGAGTGCGGGTCAGCGCCGCCGACGATGTTGGCCTGGGCGATGCCCAGCGGGCCCCAGATCGCGGCCATCGCGGGGATGGCCGGCATCGGATCGGCGGCCTCGGCGGCCTCGGCGAAGATCACCACGTGTTCGTCCGAGGCGGCGATCTCCTCGCGCAGCTCGAGGTTCACCGGGGGCAGAGGGTTCCCCTCGTACATGGCCTTGGCGACATCCGGGGAGGAGGCCACATCGGTCATGAACTGCTGGGCGAAGCCGGCATTGGCCGCGTTGGAGGCGACGTAGAAGGAGTTCACGCCGGCGAACGGCGCGGCATCCTCCATGCCCTCGAAGCCGGGGATGGGGGAGATGGTGAACTCGAAGCCCGCATCGCGCACGTCGGCCAGGGCCCACGGACCCGAGATCAGGTACGCGGACTTGCCCTCGGTGAACAGCGAGATGGAGTTGTCGCCGTTGATCGAGTTCTTCAGCACGCCCTGCTCGCCGAGCTCGGCGATCTTGTCCGCCGCGGCGAGGGAGCCCTCCTCGCCCACACCGAGGTCGGAGGGGTCGAGGCTTCCCTCGGAGTCCTTGCCGAACAGGTAGCCGCCGGCCGAGGTGTAGATGGGCTGCATGTGGTACGGGTCGCCCTCCTCGCCGATCGGCAGAGAGAGGATGTTCTCGGCGCCGCCGGCCTCCGCCGCGGAGATCAGCTCCTCGAAGGTGGAGGGGGCGGGGGTGTCGGTGAGGTCGTGGTTCGCGTAGAGCGCGAGGGTCTCGACCGCGTAGGGCACGCCGTAGGTCTGGCCGTCGTAGGTGACGGCCTCGATGCCGATCGGCGCGATGGTGTCGCCGACGTCCGAGGGCAGCTGCACCGGGGCGATGGAGCCGTTCTGGACCAGGTTCCCGATCCAGTCGTGGGCGCCCATGGTGACGTCCGGGCCGTTTCCGGCCTGGTTGGCGGTGATGAAGTTGTTCTGGAGCTCGTCACCGGGGACAACCTCGACGACGACCTCGATGCCGTTCTCCTCGCCCCACGCCGTGGCGGAGGGCTCGAGTGCGGGGGCCTTCTCCTCGTCGGCCCAGATCACCAGGCGGCCGGAGGAGTCGCCGCCGGCCTCGACGCTGCCACCGTCGGAGGCGCCGCCTCCGGTGGTGCCACCGGAGGACGAGTCGTCGCCGCATGCGGCGAGGACGGTCATGGAAGCTGCGAGGCCACCCAGTGCGAGGAAGCTCTTACGACGGATCTGCACGTCTTCTCCTTTGAATCGTGGTCGTTCTCGACCGTTGTCAGGTCTGTGCCTGATGGGAGCACCGTAGACCCTTAGGCCATCTGTGTGCAAGAATGTGCAAGATCTTGCAGATTACGATTGGGCCACGGTGAGGATGCCGGGGGTCCGGAGGGAGAGCGTGATGGCGCGGCTCATCGATATCGCGAAGGCTGCCGGCGTGAGCGAGGCGACCGTCTCCCGCGTGCTCAACGGGCGCTCCGGCGTGAACGAGGCGACCCGCAGGTCAGTGACGGAAGTGGCGCGCCGGATGGGGCGCGTTGTCGACGCTGGCCAGGTGGAGGACGGGCCGCTGGTCGGCGTGCTCGTCCCCGACCTCGACAACCAGGTCTTCACCTCCTGGGCCGAGCGGATCGAGGCGGAGCTGTTCGAGCGTGGCGCCTCCACACTGGTGGCGATGCGGGCGCGGACCGCCGAGCGTGAGCGAGAGATCTTGCAACGCTTTCTGCGCTGCGGCGTGGTCGGCATCATCGTGGTCTCCGGGCACCACGCCCAGGAGAGCGGCCCCCTGGACCACTACCGCGAGGTGACCGCCGCCGGGATCCCGCTGGTGCTCGTCAACGGCGTGCAGGAGGAGCTCGACGCGGCCTTCCTCTCGACGGACGACGGCCACGCGGTGCGCGCGGTGCTGAGCCACCTCCAGGAGCTCGGCCACGAGCGCGTGGGTCTGGCCGTGGGCGATGAGCACACCTGGCCGGTGCGCGAGAAGCTCCGCGCCTTCGAGGCGGTCACCGCTGACTGGGCGGAGCACCCCCAGCCGGTCTCCTTCACCGACTTCTCCTACGCGGGCGGCTATGAGGCGGCCCGAGATCTGGTCGAGCGTGGGGTCACGGCGATCGTCTGCGGCTCCGACGTGATGGCCGCCGGTGCCCTCGAAGGGGTGCGCTCCCAGGGCCTGAGCGTGCCCCGCGACGTCTCTGTGGTCGGCTACGACGACGTCTTTTGGGCCTCGCTGACCAACCCCCCGCTGACCACTGTGCGCCAGGCCGTCGGATCGCTCGCCCGGGCCGCCGTGCGCACCGCCCTCAGCGGCGGCGAGGACTCACGCCGCCCCACGCGCACCGAGGTGGTGGTGCGCCCGCAGCTGATCGTGCGCGGCTCCACGGCGGCCGCACCCGGCGGGGCCGCTAGAATGGAGCGGTGACCGCACCGAACACCACCCGCACCAGCTACGACACCGCCCAGAAGCGCAGCGACGAGATCTGGTCCACGATCGTCTCGGACCCCTCCGGCCTGCGCATGCTCACCGGCGACCGCCCCACAGGCGCGCTGCACATCGGCCATTACTTCGGCTCGCTGCGCAACCGCGTGCGACTGCAGGACGCAGGGGTGGAGACGTGGCTGATCGTCGCGGACTACCAGGTGATCACCGACCGTGAGGTCATCGGGGACATCAAGGGATCGGTCCGCGAGCTGCTGACCGACTACCTCGCGGCGGGCATCGACCCGGAGCGCTCCACGATCTTCACCCACTCCGCGGTGCCCGCGCTGAACCAGCTGATGCTGCCGTTCCTGTCGCTGGTGACCCAGCCCGAGCTCGAGCGGAACCCCACCGTCAAGACCGAGCTCGGCGCCGCCGGGAAGTCCGCCATGGGCGGGCTGCTGCTGACCTACCCGGTCCACCAGGCCGCCGACATCCTGTTCTGCCACGGCAACCTGGTCCCCGTGGGCCGGGACCAGCTGCCCCACATCGAGCAGACCAGGGTGATCGCCCGCCGCTTCAACGAGCGCTACGCCGGGGGCGAGGAGTTCTTCCCCGAGCCCGATGCGCTGCTCTCCGAGGCCCCGACCATTCTGGGCCTGGACGGCGAGCACAAGATGAGCAAGTCCCGCGGCAACACCGTGATGCTGCGCATGAGCGCCGACGAGACCCTCAAGAAGATCAAGAAGGCCAAGACCGACTCCGACCGGCAGATCACCTTCGACCCCGAGGGCCGCCCGGAGGTCGCGAACCTGCTGACCATCGCCGCGCAGTCCACCGGCCGCACCCCAGAGGACATCGCCGCGGAGATCGGTGACGCAGGCTCCGGCACCTTGAAGATCTTCACCGCAGAGGCGCTCAACGAACACCTCGCCCCGCTGCGCGCCCGCCGCGCCGAGCTCGAGCAGGATCCGGGCTACCTCTTCCAGGTGCTCCGCGCAGGCAACGAGAAGGCGAACGCCGCAGCGGAGGACACTTTGGCGAAGGTGCGGGAGTACATGGGGATGGTCTACTGAGCTGCATCTGAGCAACGCAGCGGGCGGGGCTCACCGCCCCGGCCGCTGCGGTCTCCTGGTCAGAAGCGGCTCGAGCTGCCTGCGCCGGAGAAGCCTCCCGAGGAGTAGCCCGAGGTGCTGCCTCCGCTCGAGGACGGCGGATTGCGGTGCGTCTCCAGAGCCGAGGTCGACTCGTGGTGCCAGCTTGAGTACCACAGCACGGGGCTGAGGCTCCAGAACTGATCACTTGCGGATCCGCCTGCGCTCCCGTGTTCTCGTCGATGGCGCCGCGCCCGCAGTGACGAGTACTCGTCATCTTCGGAGAAGTCGACGTCGTCGGCGGCCTCCCGCAGCACCTCGGCCTCCCCGTCGTCCTCGGCGATCTCGGCGATGTGCACGGTCTGGAGCCGCATCACCGCCGCCGAGAGCTCCCGGGTCAGGGTGTCCAGGCGCTCGAGCGCAGAGTCGGGATCGATCTGATCGGCCTCGAGCTGGGCGGTGAGGGTGTCGATCTCGCGGGCGACGTCCCCGCCGAGCTCCGTCAGCTCCGCGGCAGCCTGCCACTCCGCCTCCGACATCTCCTCCCGCTTCGCGAGAACCTCCTCGAGCCCTGAGAGGGAATCCTGCAGAGGGTCCAGCTCGCGCTGCCAGGCCGTACGCCAGTCACCTATCCGATGCAGCAGATCGGCTGCGGAGACGATGGCGTCATCGGTGTCATCCAGCCGGCTGACGGTGTTCTTGAAGTCCTTCGCGAGTCTGCGATGAGCCGAGGTGAATCCCCAGCTCCAACGGCGATGCTCCGGTGCGGGCAGCTCGGCGTGGAGCCTCCCCGCCTCCGTGAGCCCCCGCCCGTACTCCTCATGCTCCTCCAGCATGGCCTGTGCGTAGGGAGAGGCGGTGGGCATGGTGCGCGCCGCGGCATCGGTGAGCGCGCGCTTGGCCAGCACGCCCTGGTAGCGGGGGAGGGACTGATCGACGCGACGACGGGCCGCACGCCGCAGACCGACAAGGCTCACGACGGTCAGGACCGCGACGCCCAGCGCGATCGCGCCAGCGATGAGGGCGCCGGGCTTCTGCCACCAGGGCCGCTGCAGCAGGTCCGCGTACTCCTCGGCCCCGGCGAGCAGTGCTGCATTCCACTGGCCGTCCCGGGCATCCTCGGTCATCGACTCCTGCACCGCGTTGAACTCGTCCTCGCTGAGCTTCACGTCCTCACCGGCGTAGGTGCCCAGGAAGCGGCCCACCGGATCCACGGCGAGGATCACGGTCCCGTCGGCGAAGTGCTGACCGTCCGGGGAGAGCAGCTCCGGGGCCGAGGTCTGGGCATGGTCGCGCACGGTGTCGTTCAGCGCGGTGTCCTCGGAGGCGCTGTAGCCGTGCTCCGTGACGTCCAGGACCAGCACCACCAGGTCCACCTCGGTGCGGAAGTCGACCTCCGCCAGTTCGTCTTCGAGCGCAGCCTTCTGGACGGAGCCGGTGGTGTCCAGCACGGACACCGTGCTCGGTGGTACAGCGTGGGCCGGTGCCGGGACCAGGACGGAGAGCGCGAGCAGGAGCAGCGCGCACAGGGCGAGCACTCGTGGAATCGAGCGGACCCCAGCGGCCCCGGCGGCCGGGGTGCTCGCGTGCGGGACGGCGGGTACGGGCAAGAAGTCCATGGGGGCGAGCGTACGGAACGTAGGTGCTCGACCTCGTCCGACGTTGGTCGGCAGAAGCGGGGGACCTCGGTCCAGAACCTGAATGTGATCCGTGGATCTGATCCGGCGCCCGCCCGGCCACGGTCAGAACCTGCTCGAGCTCCCTGAACGGGACCGCCCGCCTGAGGACCGGCCCGCTCTGCGACCGGGGCGGGAGAATCCGGTGCGCACGCCCCTGCCGCGACCCGAGCGGAGCGAACCGGACCCTCCACGGTCCGCCTCCCGGGCACGCTGATCCGCAAGCGCGGCGTAGGACCCGCCATGCCAGAGCACGTACCACCGAACGGGGCTGATGCTCCAGAAGGTGTCCTGCTCGCCGCGGCCCGCAGCCTCTCGGGTATGGCGTCGCTCGCGCACTGAACGGTAGGGCACTGCCCCCAGCGCATCGGCACTGTCCCACAGCACGCCCTCCTCGTCGTGGTCATCGGCCAGACGGCTGATGCGCCTTGATCGGAGTTCGGCCACCTCGGCGCTCAGCTGCCGCGTGATCTCGTCGAGGCGATGCAGAGCGGCATCTGCCGTGATCTCCTCGGCGTCGAGGCGGGCGGTGAGATCGTCGAGCTCCTGCGCGATTCGCGGTCCGCGGTCCACCAGCGCCGCAGCTGCCTCGGCCTCAGCCCGCGGCATGCTCCGGGAGTGGAAGCAGTTGTCCTGCAGGGCCGCGAGCGAATCGTGCAGCGGCTCGAGCTCGTTCTCCCACTGCTCGCGCCATCCGCCTCGCAGGGTCAGCAGATCACTGGAGATCCTGACCTCGTCACCGAGTGCGTCGACCTGGGTGAGGGTCTGTGCATACTCCCTGCCGAGCTTCTGCTGCGCAGGCACCAGCCCCCAGAGCGCGCCTCGCTGCCCCGTGTCCGGGAGCTGATCGCGCAGCTGCTGGAGAGTCGTGATCCCGGCGGTGTACTCCTGATGCGCCCGGTGTGCGGAATACGCGTAGGCGGAGTCCTCGGGAAGCTCGCGTGCCGCACGGTCGGTGAGGGTGCGGGCGCTCAGCACCTGGGCATGGCGGTTATCGGCCTCATCCACGTCCTCCAGAATTCCGCGACGGAGGCGGAGCAGGTGCGTCAAGCCAGCGCCTCCGGCAAGGATCAGGACCGCGGCCAGGAGCATTCCGCCGGCCCCGCGCCACCAGGGGCGGCTCAGACGGTCGGCATAGGTCTCCGCTCCCGCGAGCAGCGCCTGCTCCCACTTCCCGGCTCGGGCGTCCTTGCGCATGGCCTGCTGCACGTCGGCAGGGCCTCCGCCGCGCAGTTCCACGTCCTGTCCGGCATAGACGCCGACAAAGCGATTCGTCGTGTCGAGGGCGAGGATCACGGTGCCCTCGGCATAGCCGACCCCATTGGAATGGAGCAGCTCCGGGGCCGTGTCCCCAGCGTAGGCCCGTACCGCGCTGTCAAGTGACCCGTCAGAGGACGGCGAGAAGCCGAGCTCCGCAACGTCCAGCACCAGCACCACCAGATGCACTTCGGTGCGGAAGTCCACCGTTGCGAGCTCAGCCTCGAGCGCGTCGGGATCCACCTCTCCGCTGAGATCTGTGACCGTCACGGTGCGGGGAGGCGCGGCCTGCGCGATGGCGGCGCCCCCGGTCATGAGGAGCGCCAGTGACAGCACGAGGGCGATGGAGAACGCCATGAGGACAGTTCGCCACTGCGCGATCCAGTGACCGGCAGCAGGCGCAAGAACAGCGACAGCGGTGGGCTGTAAGGGAGGCGCGGAAGGCATGGCCCGAGCGTAGATGACGGTCGCTCTACCCGCTCTACCCGCTCTACCCGCTCTACCCGCTCTACTTGCTCCACCTGGCCGCTCCGCCTGCTCGTTCCGCACGGCGTCGGGCACCAGAACCCCGATGTCGTGCACCAGAACCGCCTACACCGTTATGATCGGGGCAAGATCACCTTAGGGCTCGCCCGTGCGGGCCACGCAACGTCAAGGAGCAGCATGCCCATCTATGAGAACGTCTCCGAACTCGTCGGCCGCACTCCGCTGGTGAAGCTGAACCGTCTGGGAGACGAGGTCAAAGCAGTCATTGTCGCCAAGCTCGAGTTCTACAACCCCGCCAGCTCGGTCAAGGACCGCATCGGTGTCGCCATGATCGACGCCGCGGAGAAGTCTGGCCAGCTGCAGCCCGGCGGCACCATCGTCGAGGCCACCAGCGGCAACACCGGCATCGCCCTGGCCATGATCGGCAGCTCGCGCGGCTACAAGGTCATCCTCACGATGCCCGAGTCGATGTCCAAGGAGCGGCGCATGCTGCTGCGCGCCTACGGAGCCGAGCTGATCCTCACCGAGGCGCCCAAGGGCATGAAGGGCGCGGTCGAGAAGGCCGAGGAGATCGCTGCCGAGACCGGCGCGGTCCAGGTCCGCCAGTTCGACAACCCCGCCAACGTCGAGGTCCACCGCCGCACCACCGCGGAGGAGATCTGGAACGACACCGACGGCACCGTCGACGCCGTGGTCGCCGGCATCGGCACCGGCGGCACCATCAGCGGCGTCGGCCAGGTGCTCAAGGAGCGCAAGCCCGAGGTGAAGATCTTCGCCGTCGAGCCCGAGGAGTCCGCTATCCTCAACGGCGGCCAGCCCGGCCCCCACAAGATCCAGGGCCTCGGCGCGAACTTCGTGCCCAGCATCCTGGACCGTGAGATCTACGACGAGGTTATCGACATCGACGCGGAGACCTCCATGGCCCGCGCCCGCTCCGTGGCCCGCACCGAGGGCCTGCTGGTGGGTATCTCCTCCGGTGCCGCCATCGAAGCGGCCGTCCGCGTCGGCTCCCGCGAGGAGTTCGCCGGGAAGACCATCGTCGTGGTGGTGCCCTCCTTCGGCGAGCGCTACCTCTCCACTCCGCTGTACGCCGAGCTCGCGGACTGAACGCGGACACGATCATGGCGAAGAGCCCGCTGGATCGGGTGATGAACGTCGTCGCGAGCGTCCGAGAGGACCTCGCGGCGGCGCATCGCCGTGACCCCGCCGCGACCGATGACCTGTCGATCATGCTGACCTCACCGGGGCTGCACGCGATCTGGACCCATCGGCTCGCGCATCGCCTCTGGGCCCGTGGTGCGAAACTGCCCGCGCTGGTCCTCTCCCAGGGGGCTCGCTCGCTGACCGGGGTGGAGATCCATCCCGGCGCGACGATCGGGCGCCGTTTCTTCATCGACCACGGGATGGGCGTGGTGGTGGGGGAGACCGCCGAAGTGGGTGACGACGTCATGCTCTACCACGGGGTCACCCTCGGAGGCCGGTCGATGGAGCGCGTCAAGCGCCACCCCACGGTCGGCAACGGTGTGACCATCGGTGCCGGCGCCCGGGTGCTCGGTCCGGTGGTCATCGGCGAGGCCGCCCAGATCGGGGCCAACGCGGTGGTCGTCAAGGACGTCCCCGCCCAGGCCACCGCCATCGGCATCCCGGCGACAGTACGCACCGGGGCCGCCCACCCCGAGGAGCAGATGGACCCCGCGATCTGGATCTGAGGCCCGATCTGCTCGGGCTCGGAACCTGTCAGCTCAGGTGCCTCGGATCAGATCCGGGTGCCTCAGATCAGATGCGGCGCGCCTCAGATCGGACCCGAGTTCCTCAGACGGAGAACGGGTCCAGGAAGGACGTCCCGCCCACCTGATGCCGGCGACGCTCCCAGTCCGGCAGCACCTCATGGGCGTCCTCGGCGAGGACATGGTCGAAGAGCGTGCTGGAGCCGACCGGCGGGTCGATGTCGATCAGCACCGTCGTCGCGCCGTGCGCCGCTGCCAGCGGTGCCAGCTGCGCGGAGGGGAACACGACCCCGCTGGTCCCGACGACGACGAACAGATCGGCGCGCTTCGCCAGCCGCATCGCGAGCTCGAGAGCGCCCTGCGGGAGCTGCTCGTCGAAGAGCACGACATCGGGCCGCGGCGGAGCCCCGCACTGAGGGCAGGTCGCGGGCACGCCGTGGTCCGTGGGTCGGGAGCCGTCCCCGGGCTTCAGCAGCGTCCTCCAGGTGCAGTGCTCGTTCAGGCACACTGCGCGCAGGGCGCTGCCGTGCAGCTCGGCGACCACCTCGCTGCCCGCAGCTTGATGCAGGCCGTCGATGTTCTGTGTGATCACCGGGGCACCCAGGCGGGCGATCGCTCGATGCCCGGGCGTGGGGCCGTGCTCGAGCGCGATCCGCGCCATCCGCCCCCACACCCGCCACAGCTGGGGCAGCGAGCCCGGGAGCAGCTCGGCGTGCATCGCCTGCTCAGTCTCGGGTTCGAGCGCCCAGAGGCCGTTCGGCCCCCGGAACGTGCCGAGCCCCGTGCGGGCGCTGATCCCGGAGCCGGTGAGGAAGACGATCTCCTGATGCTCAGGCCCGGGCGCGAAGCGGCCGGCTGCGCTCACCACTCCTCGTGCTCGCGGGAGTCCCAGGCGGCGTCCTCTCCCAGATCGAGGGTGGCCAGCAGGGTGCGGTCCTCGTCATCGAGCCGGATCGCGTCGAGGGTCGCGTTGGCCTGCTGACGCTCGGGATTCTGCGACTTGGGGATCACCACGATGTCCTGATCGATCGCCCAGCGCAGCGAGACCTGTGAGGGCTCGACACCATGCTTGGTCGCGACCTTCTGCAGCGCGAACTGCGCGGAGAGCCCGTCGCGGCCGCCCAGCGGCCCCCAGGCCTGTGTGACGATGCCGTGCTCGCGGTGGAAGGCGACCGCTTCCGTGCGGGCCAGGGCGGGGGAGAGCTGGATCTGATTCACCTCGGGAGTCACCCCGGTGGCGTCGATCAGCTCCTGCAGCTGCTCCGGGCGGAAGTTCGAGACCCCGATGTGCAGGGCCTTCCCCTCCTCCTTCAGGTCGATCAGGGTGCGCCAGGTGTCCAGGGCCAGCCCGCGGGAGGGGTTCGGCCAATGGATGAGCACCAGCGCGGCACGCTCGAGACCCAGTCGGCGCAGCGAGCCGAGGTATCCCTCGCGGGCTGCCTCGCGGCCCTGGTCCCCGCCGGCGATCTTGGTGGTCACCAGCGCTTCGTCGGGGTCGACGCCGCTGTCCCGCAGCCCCTGCCCGACGGCGGCCTCGTTGCCGTACTGGGCCGCCGAATCGATGAGGCGGTATCCCGAGCGCAGCGCCGAGCCGATCGCGCGGGCACCCTCGACACCCTTCATGCTGGAGGTGCCGAACCCGATCAGCGGGAACGCGGTGCCGTCGGCGAGAGTCGTGGTGGGGATGGACAGCGCGGAAGCGGTCACAGGTTCCTCCTGAGGCAAGAGCAGATGCGGACCCCGCCAGCGTAGCCATCGCCAGGCGGGATGTGCACACCGGGTCGCCGGGAGAGGGTGGTGCGCACACCGCGGCAACCGGCCGGTGTGCCGTGCTCTGCTAACGTGCTCGCACCGCCGACAGGACGTGCGCTCACTGCAGAGGGCACTCAGGTGACGAACCGAGGAGTTCATATGGCAGTGTCAGCAGAGCTCCCGATCGGGGTGCACGACGAGATCTCGCCGCTGCGCCGCGTGATCGTGCACGAGCCGGGCGCCGAGCTCGAACGACTGACCCCCGACTCCCGCGAAGGGCTGCTGTTCGACGAGGTGCTCTGGCTCGACCGGGCCCGGGCCCAGCATCGGCAGTTCAGTGACCTGCTGCGCGGGGAGGGCGTCGAGGTGCTCGAGCTGACCCGACTGCTCACCGACCTGCTGGACGATCCCGCCCTGCGCCGGGAGCTGCTGCATCGCGCCCTGGACCCGGCGGTGCTCGGGGACATCGCCGTGCAGGACCTCCACGAAGCCCTCGCCGACCTCGCGCCCGGGCCGCTGATCGAGGTGCTCATCGGGGGCATCACCGTCGGCGAGCTCGACGCCCTCGGGGTGAGCCCCCGTTCGATCGCCCTGCACCGAGCGGGGAAGGAGCACCTGGTCCTGGACCCGCTGCCCAACCACATGTTCACCCGAGATTCCTCTGCCTGGATCGGGGACGTCGTCTCCGTCAGCCCGATGCGCCATCCCGCCAGGCGCCGCGAGAGCCTGCACCTGGAGCTGATCTACCGCCATCATCCGCAGTTCGCAGGCGCCGCCGCACCCCGGCGCATCGTCGGCCGGGACGGCGCCGGCGCAGCGACGGTCGAGGGAGGCGACGTGATGATGCTGTCGCCGCAGGTAGTCGCCGTCGGCATGTCCGAGCGCACCAGCGCGGTCGGCGTTGAACGGCTCGCGGCGGATCTGCTGGCCGACGGGTCGGTGGAACGGGTGGTCGCGGTCGCCCTGCCGCACCGCCGTTCGATGATGCATCTGGACACCGTCACGACCGTCGTGGACGAGGAGTCAATGCTGCGCTTCGGTTCGCTCGAGCCGCTGGAGACCTTCGAGATCGAGCGCCCGGGGGAGCGGCTGGTCTCGAGGGCCAGGCCGGCCGACGAGATGGACCAGGTGCTCGCGCGCGGACTCGGCGTCCCCTCGCTGCGGGTGCTCACCCCGCCGCTGGACGCCTACGCCGCCGCGCGTGAGCAATGGGACGACGGCTGCAACGTGCTTGCCCTCGCTCCGGGAAAGGTGGTCGCCTACGAGCGTGCCGCGGCCACCAACGAGTACCTTCGCGGCCAGGGGGTCGAGGTGCTCGAGTTCGCCGGGGACGAGCTGGGACGCGGGCGTGGCGGTCCGCGCTGCATGAGCTGCCCGGTCGCCCGCGACTGAGCCCGCAGCGCCGAGCCGGGAACCTCAGCGCCGAGCCGGGAACCGCAGCGCCGAGCCGGGAACCGCAGCGCCGAGCCGGGAACCTCAGCGCCGAGCCGGGAACCTCAGCAGCGAGCCGGGAAGCTCAGCGGCGCGTTGGGGGCGGCGGGTCGGCCGCGGTCTGCAAGGGCTGGGCGTACTCCGGCAGCGGCACGCTCAGCGCACGCTCGAGAAGCAGCTGCTGGGCACCGAACTCCTCGAGCCCCTTGCGCACGGTGAAGCCGAGCTTGCGCAGCAGCTCCACGCTGCGCTTGTTGCGGGTCTGGCTGATGGCGATGACGTGTTCGTCCTCGAGCTCCTGGCGGGCCCAGTCCAGCAGGGCGATGCAGGACTCCGCCGCGAAGCCCTGACCCGTCCACTCCGGCAGCAGCGCATAGGAGATCTCGAGCTCGCCGCGGTCGTAACCGAGCGAGATCGATCCGATCATGGTGTCGTCCTCGGCGAGCGCGAGCGCCCAGCGTCCCCAGGTCAGCCCCAGTGGTGACAGCTCCAATGCCTGTCGCGAGGCGTAGTCGACCGCTCCGCCGAGGTACTCCCGGGTGACGGGATCGGTCATCAGGCGGATCAGCGCTGCGCGATCAGCGTCGCCTGGTGGCCGGATCACCAGCCGTGGGCTGTGGATCCGTACCGGCCACTCTGTCGTGCCTTCCGTTGTCACGCACCCCACGGTACTAGGTACTCGGGACAGGTCGAGGGTCGTTGGGCCCCTGGCCCGAACTCGTGCCGGACCCATGGACCGATCCACGAACCGATCCACGAATCGATCTACGGACCGATCCACGGCCCGCTCTCAGGCTGAATCTCGCGCCGGATCCGCGGCCCGATGCCCGGCGACCGAAGTGCCTGCACCTGCGTCGCGGTGGCCGCGCGGGCGGTATGGTGAGCCTGCGACACAGCGACGTGGCGCACTGGTCGGTGCGGCATGTGCTGTGCCCGGCAGATTCGGTGCCGCCCGTGCCGCGAGAGTGCCGCGTGAGGCAGATCAGGACGCAGACGGTGGGAGCGCAAGCCTCCCCGGGACGAGTAAGGAGCACCATGGCTGAGCAGGACCTGCGCAGCACCGCCCTCGAGGCGGTCCACGAGTCGCTCGGTGCGACGTTCACGGATTTCGCGGGCTGGCGCATGCCGGTCCGGTACAACTCGGACCTTGCCGAGCACAAGGCCGTGCGGGAGAGCGCCGGTCTCTTCGACCTCAGCCATATGGGCGAGATCCATCTGCGCGGGCCCCAGGCCGCTGAGGCCCTGGACCATGCGCTCGCCGGGAAGATGTCGGCGATGTCGGTGGGGCGCGCGAAGTATTCGCTGCTGCTGACC
Source organism: Brachybacterium sp. (assembly GCF_052095815.1). Taxonomy (NCBI): domain Bacteria; kingdom Bacillati; phylum Actinomycetota; class Actinomycetes; order Micrococcales; family Dermabacteraceae; genus Brachybacterium; species Brachybacterium sp. The sequence goes on from NZ_JBQDLF010000014.1 coordinate 22,482, forward strand.
GAAGACGGCGGTGTGATCGACGACGTCATCACCTACCGTTTCTCCGACGAGCACTTCCTGGTGGTCGCCAACGCCTCCAACGCCGAGGTCGACGCCGCCGAGCTGCTCGCCCGGGCGGAGGGCTTCGACGTCGAGGTCGACGACGACTCCTCCCGGACCTCGCTGATCGCCGTCCAGGGCCCCCAGAGCGAGCAGATCCTGCTGGATGCGCTGCTCGGCGCGGACAGCGGGGTTGAAGGACTCTCGGCCGAGGACCTCACCGAGATGAAGAACTATCGCTTCGCCGAAGCCACCTATCGCGGGGAGTCGATGCTGATCGCCCGCACCGGATACACCGGCGAGGACGGCTTCGAGCTCTACATCCCGAACGACCAGGCCGCGGAGCTGTGGAAGCTGCTCACCGCCGTCGGCGGGGACCGCCTCACCCCCTGTGGCCTCGCCTGCCGCGACACCCTGCGCCTCGAGGCCGGGATGCCGCTGTACGGCAACGAGCTCGGCCGGGACCTGTACCCCGCGCAGTCGGGCATGGCGCGCGTCGTCGCCCTGAAGTCGAAGGAGGACTTCGTCGGCCGCGCGGGGATCGAGGCGGCGGATCTGACCGACCGTCCGGTCCTGGTGGGCCTGGTCGCGGAGGGCCGCCGTGCCGCACGCGCCGGCGCGCAGGTGCGCGACGCGGAGGGACGAGACGTCGGGGCGATCACCTCCGGTGCGCTGTCCCCGACCCTCGGCCACCCCATCGCGATGGGCTTCGTGCGCACCAGCGTCGCCGAGGCTGGCACCGAGCTGATCGTCGATGTCCGCGGCAAGGACCTTCCGGTCCGTGTCGTCGAGATGCCCTTCTACCGTCGCGACTGAGCTGCGACTGAACAGCGACTGGTCTTCCGCCGGGACCGACCTTCCGCCGGGACCGATCTCATGCCGGGCCGACCTCCCGCCGGCCCTGCTGCTCTTGAACCCACCCGAGTTTCCCCCCAACCCCTCTCCGGAAGGACTGATCCCATGTCCGCAGAACTCCTCTACAGCAAGGACCACGAGTGGGTCCGCGTCGAGTCCGATGGCGTGGCCGTCATCGGCGTGACCGACTACGCCGCCGAGCAGCTCGGCGACGTGGTCTACGTCGACCTGCCCGAGGTGGACGGCGAGATCACCGCCGGCACCGAGATGGGCGAGATCGAATCGACCAAATCCGTCTCTGACCTGTTCTCCCCGATCAGCGGCACGGTCACCGAGATCAACGACGCCGTCGTGGACACGCCCGAGCTGGTCAACTCCTCGCCCTTCGACGAGGGCTGGCTGATCAAGGCCAGCTACGAGGCGCTGCCCGACGATCTGCTGAGCGCCGAGGACTACAAGGCATTCACCGAGGCCTGAGCGTCGCGGAGGCGGCGGCCGCTGGGCAGCCGCCTCCTGCCGGTGCCGCGCACCGCTGCGCGGACGGCTCCATCCATCCAGAACCGCACGCAACATCCAGGGGCACTCCTTCATGACCGCATCGCCTGCGCATGCTCACGACTCCTTCGTCCGCCGCCACGTCGGCACCGATCCCGACGCGCAGCGTCACATGCTCGAGGTCCTGGGCTATGAGTCCCTCGACGAGATGCTGACCGCTGCGGTGCCGAGCACGATCCTGCTGGACCAGTCCGAGGGCCCCCGGAGCGTCAGCTCCGTGGTCCCCGCCGGCGTCACCGAGCCCGCCGCACTGGTCGAGCTGCAGGCTCTCGCCGACCGCAACACGGTCCACCGCTCGCTGATCGGGCTGGGCTACTACGACACCCACACCCCCGCCGTGATCCAGCGCAACGTGCTGGAGAACCCTGCCTGGTACACCGCCTACACCCCGTACCAGCCCGAGATCTCACAGGGCCGCCTCGAGGCGCTGCTGACCTTCCAGACCATGATCTGCGATCTGACCGGGATGGACCTCTCCAACGCCTCCACCCTCGATGAGGCGACCTCCGCCGCCGAGGCGATGCTGCTCGCCCGCCGCCACGTCAAGCGCAACGGCAACGTCTTCCTGGTCGACGCCGACACCCTCCCCGCCACCAAGGCGGTGCTCCAGGGCCGTGCCGACGGGCTCGGCATCGAGCTGCGCGAGGTCGACTTCGCCCGCGAAGGAGCCCCCGAGGGCGAGTACTTCGGCGCCTTCCTCCAGTACCCGGGCGCCTCCGGCCGGGTATGGGACCCCCGCGACGTCATCGCCGAGGTGAAGTCCACCAAGGCGATCGCGATCGTCTCCGCCGATCTGCTGGCCCTGACCATGCTCGCCTCCCCGGGCTCGCTCGGGGCGGACGTCACCGTCGGCACCTCCCAGCGCTTCGGCATCCCGCTCGGCTTCGGCGGCCCGCACGCCGGTTTCGTCGCCGTGCGCAAGGGCCTCGAGCGCCAGCTGCCGGGACGCCTCGTGGGCGTCTCGAAGGACGCCGACGGCAACCCCGCCTACCGGCTCTCCCTGCAGACCCGCGAGCAGCACATCCGCCGCGAGAAGGCCACCAGCGCGATCACCACCGCGCAGGTGCTGCTGGCCGTGATGGCCGCAATGTATGCCGTCTATCACGGCCCCGAGGGACTGACCCGCATCGGCCGCACCGTCGCCGACCGCACCGCAGTCCTCGCGGACCTGCTGCGCCGCAGCGGCTTCGAGCTCGTCGGAGACAGCTTCTTCGACACCCTCGAGGTGCGGGCCACCGGTATCGCGGGCGCTGTGGCGGAGTCCCTGAAGGACGCCGGCTTCCTCGTGCACACCGTGGGCGATGACCTCGTGCACCTCTCGCTCGACGAGACCACCACCGTCGCGGACCTCGAGGCGATCGCCGCCGCCTTCGCCCCCCATGCGCCGACCCCCGGTCAGGAGCTCGCCGAGGTCGACTCCGGCAACGGCTGGGACGGCCTGGTGCGCGAGGACCCCTTCCTCCAGCACCCGGTGTTCTCCTCCTTCCGCTCCGAGACCGCGATGATGCGCTACCTGCGCCGCCTCGCGGACCGTGACTTCGCCCTGGACCGGGGGATGATTCCGCTGGGCTCGTGCACCATGAAGCTCAACGCCGCCACCGAGATGGCCGGCATCACCTGGGCGGGCTTCAACGCCCTGCACCCCTTCGCTCCCCGCGAGGACGTGACCGGCTACCTCGAGCTGATCACCCAGCTCGAGACCTGGCTCGCGGACCTCACCGGCTACGACACCGTCTCCCTGCAGCCCAACGCCGGCTCGCAGGGCGAGTTCGCGGGCCTGCTCGCGATCCGTGCCTACCACGCCTCGCGCGGCGAGAGCAGCCGTGAGGTGTGCCTGGTGCCGAGCTCCGCGCACGGCACCAACGCCGCCTCCGCCGTCATCGCCGGCCTGCGCGTGGTGGTCGTCGCCTCCGATGCCCGCGGCAACATCGATCTCGATGACCTCAAGCAGAAGATCAAGGATCACGGCGACGAGCTCGCCGCGATCATGATCACCTACCCCTCCACCCACGGTGTCTACGAGGAGGAGGTGCGCACCGTCTGCGAGCTGGTCCACGACGCCGGCGGTCAGGTCTACGTCGACGGCGCGAACCTCAACGCCCTGCTGCAGGTGGCGCGCCCCGGCGAGTTCGGCGGGGACGTCTCCCACCTGAACCTGCACAAGACCTTCTGCATCCCTCACGGCGGCGGCGGCCCCGGGGTCGGGCCGGTCGCGGCGAAGGCGCACCTGGCGCCCTTCCTGCCCGGCCATCCCGCCATGCAGCAGATCGAGCACCCGGTGGTCGGTCAGGGCGAGCAGCCCCATGGCGGTGCCCCGGTCTCCCAGGCGCCCTACGGGTCCCCCTCGATCCTGCCGATCACCTGGACCTATATCCGGCTGATGGGCCCGGACGGGCTGCGCCACGCGACGGCCTCGGCGGTGCTTGCGGCGAACTACATGGCGCGCCGCCTCTCCGAGTCCTACGAGATCCTCTACACCGGGGAGAACGGTCTGGTGGCCCACGAGTGCATCGTGGACCTGCGCCCGTTCACCGCTCGCACCGGGATCTCCGTGGACGACGTCGCCAAGCGGCTCATCGACTACGGCTTCCATGCTCCGACCATGTCCTTCCCCGTGGCGGGCACGCTGATGGTGGAGCCGACGGAGTCCGAGGACCTCGCCGAGATCGACCGCTTCGTCGACGCGATGCTGATGATCGCGAAGGAGGCCGAGGAGGTCCTGGCCGGTACCTGGCCCGCCGAGGACAACCCGTTGGTCAACGCCCCGCACACCGCGGCGTCGGTCGTCACGGGGGAGTGGACCCACCCGTACTCCCGCGAGGTCGCCGTCTACCCCGGCAGCTGGACCGCGCTCGAGGACGACTCCGTCCACGACAGCGCCCAGATGCGGATCCAGTCGAAGTACTGGCCGCCGGTGCGCCGCGTCGAGCAGGCCTACGGCGACCGCAACCTGGTCCCGACCTGGCCGCGTGACTGAGCCGGGCCCGACTTGGCCGCGTGACTGAGCCGGGCCTGGCCTGGCTGCGTGACTGAGCCCGGGCCGGACCGCCCGGTGGGCCCCGCCGATATGAACAGCTGTGACGCCCCGGTTTCCGACCGGGGCGTCATTGCTCCTAGGCTCTGTGCATGACCGAGATCCTCACCACCCATGCCGGCTCCCTCCCTCGCAGCCCCGAGCTGATCGCGGCCAATGCGCAACGCCCCGTCGGCGCCGACGGACTGACCCCCGAACCCACCGCCGAGTTCCGCGAGGTGCTGCGCCAGGCTGTGGTGGACGTGGTGGCGAAGCAGCGCGAGATCGGCATCGCGATCCCCAACGACGGCGAGTACGGGCACCTGATGGGCTCGGCCGTGAACTACGGCTCCTGGTGGTCGTACATCTTCGACCGCGTCAGCGGTCTGGAGCTGACCGGCAGCGACCACTTCTCCGCCGAACCGGTCCGCTCGAGCCCGGGCGACGTGCGCCTGACCACCTTCCCCGATCGTCGCGACTGGACCACCTTCGCCGAGGCATACCAGGATCCGAGCTCCGGCATCACCGTCGGCGCGCAGACCACGTTCCCCGCGGCCACCGGCCCGGTCTCGTTCTCCGACGTCGGCCGCGAGCTCGTCGACCAGGACGCCAGGAACATCCGGGCGGCGCTCAAGGCCGCTGGGTACGAGCACGGCTTCCTCAACTCCCTCTCGCCGGGCTCCGGCAGCCGCATCGTCGATGATCACTACGGCGACGAGGACGCCTTCCTCGACGCCTGGGTCGACGTGATGCGCCCCGAATACGAGGCGATCGCCGCCGCCGGACTCACCGTGCAGGTCGACGACCCGTCGATCGCCGAGAACTGGGACCAGATCAACCCCGAGCCGAGCGTCGAGGACTACCTCACCTTCACCCGCAAGCGAGTCGACGCGGTGAACCGCGCCCTGGTGAACGTGCCCACCGAGCAGACCCGTTTCCATCTCTGCTGGGGCTCCTGGCACGGCCCGCACACCACCGACATCGAGTTCCGCCACATCGCCCCGCTGCTGCTGGAGATCGACGCGAAGTACTACAGTTTCGAGGCGGCGAACGTGCGCCATGAGCACGAGTGGACCGTGTGGCAGGACCTCGAGCTGCCCGCCGACAAGGTGCTCGTGCCCGGCATCGTCTCGCACGCCACCAACGTGGTCGAGCACCCCGAACTGGTCGCGCAGCGTCTCGAGCGCTTCGCGAAGATCGTCGGCCCCGAGCGCGTGATCGGCTCGACCGACTGCGGTCTCGGCGGGCGCATCCATCCGCAGATCGCCTGGGCGAAGCTCGAGTCGCTGGTGGAGGGCGCGAAGCTCGCCTCGCAGCGTCTCTGACCCGGATCGCGCCAGCGGTCGCACCCGGCCCCATCTGGCGGCCGCCCCCTGCCCCCGTCGGGCGGCTGCCCTCTGCACGATCGGGCGGCGGCCGCCCGCATGATCAGGCCGCGGCCGCTGCTCCACCGGGCGGCGGCCACTGTTCCACCGGGCTTTCGGCCGCAGACGTGGACCAAGTGTTCATGCGGACCAAGTGTTCATCCAGATGTCACGCGTCCATCGCGCGGAGGACCAGCACCAGGAGCATCATCGATGGCGTGAGGATTCTCTTCGTCTCCGAATCATTCCTTCCGCACATGAACGGGGTCACGGGCTCCGTGCTCCGCGTCGTGGACCACTTCGCCGCCACGGGTGACGATCTCGGGATCATCGCCCCTCAGTGGCCGGGAGCGGACAAGCACCTGCGCACCGCCTGCGGTCGACGGGTGAGGGTGCGCCGCGTCGCCTCGGCCCCGATGCCCGGCTATTCGGAGGTGCGGATCGCCGCCACCAGTGCCGCTGCGCTGCGGCGGCGGATCGACGAGTTCCAGCCCGATGTCATCCACCTCGCTTCACCGATGATCCTCGGCGGCCGGGCCGTGGTCGCCGCCCAGAAGGCAGGCGTGCCCACCGTCGCCGTCTATCAGACCGACATCCCCGGATACACCGCCCGGTACGGGATGCCGTTCCTGGAGAACGCCACCTGGCAGCTGCTGCGCGACGTCCACAACCGCGCGACCGTGAACCTCGCCCCCTCGACCGCGACCCGGGACCAGCTCCTCCAGCACGGCATCGAACGGGTGGACCTCTGGCGGCGCGGCGTGGACACCACCCTGTTCTCGCCGGAGCTGAGCAGCCCGTCGCTGCGGGCGAGATATGCACGGCCGGACGAGAAGCTCGTGATCTACGTGGGCCGGCTCGCGGCCGAGAAGCAGGTCCAGGATCTCAAGGTCATCCATGACATGCCCGGCGTGCGACTGCTGATCGTGGGGGAGGGGCCCGAGGGGGAGTCGCTGCGCCGGCTCATGCCCCGGGCGCGCTTCGCCGGATTCCGCACCGGCACCGACCTCGCCGCCCACCTCGCCAGCGCCGACCTGTTCATCCACCCCGGTGAGCTCGAGACCTTCGGCCAGACCCTCCAGGAGGCCATGGCCTCCGGCCTGCCGGTGATCGCCCCGCGGCGCGGAGGGCCGGTGGACCTCGTCGCCCCCAGCCGCACCGGCTGGCTCTATTCCCCGGGCATGCTCGACGAGCTGAGAGAGCACGCGAGCGATCTGCTCTTCGACGATGCGAAACGCCAGGCCTTCGGCCGAGCGGCCGAGGAGTCCGTGCGCAAGCGGACCTGGCCGGTGCTCGCCGAGCAGCTGCGCGGCTACTACCTGCAGGCGATCGAGCAGCACCGACAGGTCGACGCCCTGCTCTGATCCCGGCTTCCCTCGGCTCCGTCCCGTCCCCCGTCACAAACCTGCTGTCACATTCCGCCACATAGTTCGCCCGCGATGCCGCCGGCGCGATGAACTGGGTCCAGTCGTCGACCGACGGCCCGGAACATCGCTCCTCTGCGGAAGGGACAACATCATGGCGCAGCGCACTCGTCGCCCGCTCATCGGCGTGACCGCGGGGACCCGCACGATGATGTCCGGCGCCTGGGCGGGCCATGATGCCGTGGCGGTCAACGAGCAGTACGTGCGTGCCCTGCGGGAAGCCGGTGCGCGACCCGTGATCATCGCCCCGCAGGACGAATGGAGCGACGAAGAGATCGCCGAGCTGGACGGCCTCGTTCTCACCGGCGGCACCGATCTCGATCCCACCGCCTGGGGCGAGGAGTCGCTCGCCACCGACATGACCCCAGACCCGGAGCGGGACGCCTTCGAGACGGCGCTGTACCGTGCCGCCCGACGCAATGACGTGCCGGTGCTCGGGATCTGCCGTGGCCTGCAGGTCATCGTCATCGCCGAGGGCGGGGAGCTCCACCGTCACCTGCCGACGGACCTGCCCGCCCATCCCACGACAGGTCTCGAGCCCAACCGCGTCGAGGCGCAGCTCGATGCGGCCAGCGACCTCGCCCTCGCGCTCGGCACCCGCGCCGAGGTCACTGCCTTCCACCACCAGGGGATCCGCACCGTCCGCGGCGATCTGCGGATCGTGGCCCGCCACGACAGCGGCCTGGCCCTCGCGGTCGAGGCGGAGCACGGATCGAGCGTGCTCGGCGTGCAGTGGCACCCCGAGATCGACGGCGAGGCGGGGCGCAGCATCTTCGAGAGCCTGCTCACGGCGATCCGCCACCGCGACACGGCCACGGTCACACCCTCCCTGGTCTAAGATGGGCAACGGTCGTCCGAGCCCCGTGTCGGACGCAGAGATCGGTGACACAGAGGAAGAGGCAGCATGAGCAACCAGCATGTCGCGGACGCGACCGATGCGCAGACGCATCAGGACGAGAACGTGACCTCGAAGGGCAACAACATCGTCCTATCGGTGGTGCTCTTCATCGTGCTCTTCGGGCTGTTCGCCGCCGGGCTCTACATGATGTCGATGATGCCGATGACCGAGCCCTCGGTCGGCCTCTTCGTCGGCGGCCTCGCGCTGTGCATGGTCGCGCTGTACGGCACCTTCGATCTGGTGCCGCGCTTCCTCTCCTGAGCTCCCCTGAAATTCCTCGTGCCCGGCGCCTCACGGCGGCCGGGCACGAGTCATTTCTGGCGGGAATCGCCGGCAGGGATGCTGTTCGAGGCGCGCCGCTCAGGCTATGGGGTGCGTCGTCTCCAGTCGCACGATCGATTCCAACGCCACCACGATCATGTCCTCGAAGGTCTCCTGACGTTCCTGCGCGCTCGTCTCCTCCCCGGTGAGGAGGTGATCCGAGACGGTGCAGAGAGCGAGCGCGCGGCGAGAGAACTGCGCGGCGAGGGTGTACAGAGCAGCAGCCTCCATCTCCACCCCGAGCACCCCGTATCCCGCCAGGATGCGGGTGGTCTCCGGATCAGGTGAGTAGAACTGGTCGGCGGAGTAGAGTCCGCCGGCGACCAGCGGCAGCATGCGGTCCTCGGCGATCTCGGCCGCAATCCGGGCCAGCGTGAAATCCGCGGCCGGAGCGAAGGAGACATAGCGGAAGCGCGGCACGTTCATCGCGGAATCCGTCGAGGCGGCCACGCCCAGGATCACGTCCCTCACGTTCACCGCCCCCGAGAGCGCGCCGCAGGTGCCGACTCGGATGATGGTCTGCACGTCGTAGTCGTCGAAGAGCTCCTGGGCATAGATCGCCATCGACGGCTGGCCCATGCCGGAACCCTGCGCGGAGACCCGGATCCCGCGGTAGGTGCCGGTGAAGCCCAGCATCCCCCGCACGTCGTTGTACTGGACGGGATCCTCGAGGAAGGTCTCGGCGATCCAGCGGGCGCGATAAGGATCCCCGGGCATCAGGACGTACGGGGCGATCTGGCCGGGGGAGGCACCGATGTGTGTCGACATGTTGCCAGCGTACGGCGCGGGTACGGCCCGGTGACGGAACGCAGAGCGGAACGCAGAGAAGGGCACGGTATGCCGGAAGCGGTGACCTGATCGCCACCCGTGGTGTGTTCCGGCGCGGTATGGCGCAGAATAGATGACCGTGAACGCTCACGATCCTCTGCTCGCCGCCTCTGCGCGCCCCGCCGTGCCGGCGTCGGTGCGACGAGCCCGCTGGGCCGTCTCCCTGATCTTCTTCCTCAACGGCGCTTCCTTCTGCGCGATCCTGCCCCGGTACCCGGAACTGGTGGAATCGATCGGGCTGAGCAACACCGCCTTCGGCCTCGCCATCGGCATCGGCCCTCTCGGTGGATTGCTGGCTGGCCTGTTCGCCGCCCGCCTGATGTCCCGCTTCGGCTCCGCCCGGGTGAGCGTGGTGCTGCAGGTGCTCGCATCTGTCTCGCATCTGGCGGTCTACGTCTCCGGGTCCTGGCTCTGGCTGACCTGCTCGCTGCTGCTGGCGACAGCAGCCGATGCGATCACGGACATCGCGATGAACGCCCATGGCATGCGGGTCGAGCGGCGCTATCGCCGCTCGATCATGAACAGCTACCACGGCTGGTGGTCGCTCGGAGCGGTGGTCGGCGGCCTGCTCGGCGCCGCCTGCGCACAGCTCGGCCTGCCGCTGTGGATCCAGGGAATCATCGGCATGATCGTGTTCGGCCTCCTCGCTGCCGCCTCGCTGCGCTTCATGCTGCCGGGCCCGGACAGCACCGAGCGCACGCCGGTCGCCTCCCCGTCGGCGTCCTCCGCCACAGAGGTTCCCGATGCGGCACCGACCGGCTTCCGCCTGGCCGGGATGAGCTTGCGAGCGCTCGGCCTGGTGACTGCACTGGGCATGGTCCTGGTGTTCGCGGGCTCCACCGAAGACGCCGGCAGCACCTGGGGTGCTCTGTTCATGCAGGACACGTTCGCGGCCACGCCCTTCCTGGCAGGTATGGCGTTCGTGGCCCTGCAGGGGGCGCAGACGATCGGCCGCTTCACCGGCGATGCCGTGGTGGACCGCCTGGGGGACCGGACGACCGCGCGGCTCGGTGGTGTGATCGCCATGGTGGGGATGAGCTTCGCCCTGCTGCTGCCCTCGCCGGTGACCGCGGTGATCGGCTTCGCCGCAGCAGGGTGGGGCGTGGCGACCCTCTTCCCCGCTGCCTATCGCGCTGCGGATGACCTTCCCGGGGTGCCCCATGGAGTCGGGATCACCGTGGTCGGCTGGTTCGCCCGCCTGGGATTCTTCCTCACCCCGCCATTGATCGGGGTGCTCGCCGACGCGATGACCCTGCGCTATGCCCTGTGGATGGTCCCGCTCTACGCCGTCGGGATCCTGCTGTTCTCCAGGGTGCTCAGCACTCGGAGCGTGAAGGCGGGTCACTGACGCTGATCGGCAGGGCAGGGCAGGGCGGGGCAGGGCAGACTAGAGCGCCGAGCCGGGCCCTCGGGACGCACGCGCACCCGGGACGCCCACATCGGGGCACGCGCGCCGGGCCGCACCCGCAGCCCCGCCGCGCCCGCCCTCGGTCAGAAGCGGCTGCTGTCCCCGGCACCTTCGCGGGCGATCACCAGGTCTCCGCCCGAGAGATCCACGACCGTGGTCGGCTCGATCCCGACCTCCCCGGAGTCGATGATCGCGTCCACCTGCTCGCCGAGAAGATCCTGGACCACCCAGGCCTCAGAGGGCGGATCCTCCTGCCCAGGCAGCAGCAGCGTCGAGGAGGCGATCGGCTCGCCGAGCGCCTCCACCAGCGCATGGGCCACGCGATGGTCCGGGATCCGCACCCCGACCGTGTGCTTCTTCGGATGGGCGAGCCTGCGCGGCACTTCTTTCGTGGCGGGGAGGATGAAGGTGTAGGCCCCCGGGGTCGCGTTCTTGACCAGCCGGAAGACCGGGTTCGAGACCAGCACGAACTGACCCAGCTGCGCGAAGTCTGCGCAGACCAGCGTGAAGTGATGATCCTTCCCCACCTGTCGGATCCGTCGGATCCGATCGAGCGCCTCGACATTGCCGAGGGTGCAGCCCAGGGCGTAGCAGGAATCGGTGGGATAGGCGATCAAGCCGCCTTCCTGCAGCACCGAGACCGCCTGCTCTATGAGCCGGGGCTGAGGATCCTCGGGATGGATGTCGAGATACTTCGCGGAGCGACGTGACCTGGCCATGCCCGATGGTACGCCGGGGCCTGACCGCACGTCGATCACGCTCGCAACCTTGTCGATCTGCCTCGCAGCGTTGTCGACCAGGCTCGCAGTCCTGTCGATCCGCTTCGCAGCCCGTCGAACAGGGCCGGGCACCGGCTGGGGCCGGTCGGCGCCGTGATTCAGGCGACGACGACGAACTCACGGCCGATCCATTTGGTGCGCCGCAGCCGCACCACGGCGTTCACGGGCAACGGTCCCTTGATATGGGGGTAACCGCGACCTTTGCCGTCCACATCCGCTTCGATGTCCACCGCGATGCCGGCGGCCTCCACTCGAGCCACGTCGATCTCCAGGATCACGAGATCCGAGGGACGATCCGGATAGACCCGCTTGGCGACCTTCGAGACCTGCTCCGGCCAGGACGCGTGCAGGAACCCTTCCTCGGCCAGGTCGCGGCCGCGGGTCGCGCGGGTGTAGGAGCCTGACCGAACGGCTGCCTCCCAGGTGGGCAGTTCGGTGATGTGCCAGATCAGGGGCGGAGGCATGACCGGCAGTGTACCGTGACCGGCATGGATGAGACCTCCGCCGGACCTGGCGCGGTGCGCCTGGTCCACGATGATGACCGTGACCGTTATGAGGCACTCGACGGCGATGAGCTGGTCGCTGTCCTCGCCTATGGCGACGAGGATCTGCCACCGGGTGCCGGAGACGGCCTCGGGGTACAGGTGCGGGATCTCCGTTCGACCGTCGTCGCTCCCGAGCGCTCGGGTCAGGGCATCGGCTCCGCGATCGTGCGCTACGCCCTGGACGATATCCGCGGCCAAGGGCTGAATATCCGCCCCACGTGCTGGTTCGTCAAGGGATGGATCGACCGCCACCCCGACTATGCCGACCTGCTGGAGAACCCGGCCCCCGTTCGCGACCAGGAGGGCCGATGACATACCGGATCCTGACCGTTTGCACGGGCAACATCTGTCGCTCGCCGATGGCCGAGTACGCCCTGCGCGAGGCCCTGGACCAGGCCGGCCTCGGCGACCGCGCCGAGGTCGCCTCCGTGGGCACCACCGGGTGGGAGGTGGGAAATCCGATCGATCCGCGGGCCGGCGACCTGCTGCGCCGTCATGGCATCGATGCGGTCAGCCATCGCGCACGCCAGCTTGATGAGCAGGAGCTGCACCGCGCCGACCTCGTGCTCGCTCTCGACCATGACCATGTCGGGCCGCTCCAGCGCGTGCTCGGTCGCGAGCAGGCCGACAGGACGGTCCGGATGGTGCGGGACTTCGCGCCGGCTCCGGTCGAGGACACGGGCATCCGTGACCCCTGGTACGGCGACGAGAGCGACTTCGAGATCACCTGGGAGCAGATCGACGAGGCGCTGGGCGGCATCATCGACCATGTCAGCGCCCAGCTCGATGCCGGCGCGCGCTCGGTCGACTCTCGGGAGCAGCGATGAATGCCGCGGAGCCGCGCGGCGCGCTCGAGACGGCCGCCGCCCTGCGCAGCGGAGAGCTCGACGTCCTCGAGCTCGCCGAACGGACTCTCGAGGCGGCCCGCGGCGTCGGTGCCGAGACCGGCGCGTTCGCCCACCTGCTCGAGGACCTCACCCGGGAACAGGCTCGGACCGTCTCCGAGCGGCTCGCCGACGCGCGTCGCAGCGGTCGAGAAGCGGACCTCGCCGCTCAGCTGCCGCTGCTCGGGGTGCCGCTGCCGATCAAGGACCTGACCCAGGTCGCCGGCGCCCCCTTCGAGGCCGGCAGCGCCGCCCTCGCGGGCAACATCGCGACCGTGACCGACGGCGTGGCACAGAAGATCCTCGATGCCGGCACCCTCACCATCGGCAAGACCACGACGCCGGAGTTCGGCATGCCCTGCTACACCGAGCCGGCGACCGGCGCGCCCGCCCGGACCCCCTGGGATCTGCGCCGCACCGCCGGCGGTTCGAGCGGGGGAGCGGCCGCTGCGGTCGCCTCCGGCGTGGTGCCCCTCGCGCATGGCTCCGACGGCGGGGGATCCGTCCGGATCCCTGCGGCGTGCTGCGGCATCGTGGGCGTGAAGCCCTCCCGCGGCGTGGTCTCACCCGGGCCGTACGGCAGCGAAGGGATGGGCCTGGGCACCGACGGTGTGCTCGCGCGCAGCGTGCGGGATGCGGCCGCCGGGCTGGACCTCATCGCCGGGCCGCGCACGGGAGACTTCACCCCCTCGCGCGCCTCAGAACGCTCCTACCTCGCCCGCCTCGAGGAGGACTCCCAGGCTCTGGCCCCGCTGCGGATCGCCGTGCTGCGGGAGCCGCTGGCCGCGGAGACCGAGGTGCATCCGGCCGCTCTGCGGGGACTCGAGCGTGCCCTCGAGGTCCTGCACGGGCTCGGCCATGAGACCGTCGAGATCCGAGCCCCATTCACCCCTGAGGACTGGAAGTCCTTCATGCCGCTGTGGTCCGTCGGGGCGGCGTCGATTCCCTTGACCTCTGCGCAGGAGGGGAAGCTGCTCGAGCTGACCCGCTGGCTGCGCGAACGCGGCCGCAGCTACAGCGGCGTGGATCTGGCGCTGGCGTTCTCCGGGGTCCAGTCGCTCTCCCGGCGCACTCTGGAGGAGTTCGCTCCGTTCGATCTGGTCATCACCCCCACTCTGGCCGCACCCCCCGCCTTCCCTGCAGAGCTCCAGCTCTCCGACGGCGAGGCGGACTTCTTCGCCCAGTGCGCGTTCACCCCGTGGACCAGCACCTGGAACATGCTCGGCACCGCCGCCGTCTCGGTCCCGATCCATCGGGAGATGATCGACGGCGGAGAGCTGCCCTTCGGCGTGCAGCTGGCAGCCACTCGGCCGGGCGACGAGCCGCTCCTGCTCGCGGTCGCCGCGCAGCTCGAGGCTCACGACCCGTGGCCGCTGGTGCGCGTGCCGCAGCACGCATGAGCACTCCCACGGAAGGGGCTGGGTCGCTGGAAGGAGCCGGGCCGCAGACCGTCCGACTCGACGTCTGGCTGTGGAGCGCCCGCCTGATGCCCACCCGTTCGGCGGCGACCGCGGCGTGCCGCGGCGGTCATGTGCGGCGCAACGGTGAACCGGCCAAGGCGGCCCAGAAGATCGTGGTCGGGGATGAGCTGAGGGTGCGCTCCCCGGGGCGTGAGCGGGTCGTAGTCATCACCCGGATCCTCACCAAGCGGGTGGGTGCCCCGATCGCTCGCACCGTCTATGAGGACCACAGCCCGGAGCCGCCGCCGCAGCTCGCTGCCGCCCCGCCCCGGAGGGAGCGCGGTACCGGCAGGCCCACCAAACGGGAGCGTCGACAGTTCGACCGGTTGCGAGGACGTGACTCCACAGGCGGCGACGACGAGCACGACCCCCGGCACTGAAAGCTCCGGACCTGAGATCCGGTCGTGAGGCCCGGTCCTGAGCCCCAGTGAGCACGCGGCTTGAGCACAGGGCTTCCGCATGACGAGGGCCCCGCGTCGATGACGCGGGGCCCTGGTGGCTCCCGTCCGGTGCGCGAGCGCCCGGTTCAGATCAGCGTGCGGAGGAGAGCAGCTCGTGGCGGTTGGAGGTCAGCCGGCTGAGCAGGTTCCGCTCGATCTCGACGACCTTGGGATTCGCGCCGTCGGCGAGCAGCCGCTGACGGATCGAAGCGAGGTCGGCGCTCTCCCGGATGAACCGCTTCATCACCGGTTTGGCACCGATCTGCTCCGCCCAGCGCTTGCCCTCGCGCCGTCCCTTCCAGGTCGCGAGCATGTCGACTTCCTCGTGGGTGAGCCAGCCCTGGTTGGCGTAGTCACCCAGACGGACTCGGGTCAGCCTGGATTCATCCCAGATCAACGCCACGATCGTGATCAGCCATATCAGTGAGAGCAGCGCCTTGGCGCCGTACATCAGCAGCAGGATCGGGATCCCGCCGCCGAGACCGGCGAAGAAGTTCCATGCCGCATGGATCAGCATCCCGGGGATCAGCGCGGGGATGAACACCAGGAAGCCCATGATGGTGCCCCACTTGCGCGCCACGAAGCCGACGATGATGCCCGTGAGCGAGGTGTAGATCGCGTGGCCGAAGATGTTCATCACCCCGCGCAGGATGAACATGAACAGCACGCCCCCGGCGCCCATGCTCTCCAGCCCGCGGGTGTAGTAGATGATGTTCTCGGTGAAGGCGAAGCCGCCGCCGATCAGGGCGCCGTAGATCAGGCCGTCCAGCGGCCCGTTGAAGTAGCGGCGTGCGAGCACCATCAGCAGCAGCAGTCCGAGGCCCTTGGTGGTCTCCTCGACCAGCGGCGCGCTGATCACCGGGCCAGCAAAGGCCACCGCTGCTTCGCTGCCGGTGACCAGGAAGACCAGCAGCGAGTTCAGCGTGTTCAGGATGTAGCTGAGACCGGCGGCGATCGCTGCTCCCCAGAACACCGCGATGATCAGCAGGGGCAGCGGCTGGGGATCCCAGCGGTCCGCCAGGAACATGATCCCCGCGATGACGAGCAGGGAGATCCCTGCGAGGAAGGCCGTGACCGGCCACCAGATCGGGCTCGAGCTCGCAGTCATCACGAACTCGAGGAAGAACCAGCCCAGGACCACCAGCACGAAGAAGCCGAGCACCACCAGCGCGAGCCACACCATGATGCTCACAGCCGGCAGCCGGGTGGCGTTCTGCGCGACCTCCTGCACCCGACGGGTCTGGGTGGACCAGGCCGACTGCGGCTGGGCCTGGTCGGGTCGTTGGATCTGCGCAGGAGCGAAACGGGCAGCGGTGAGGCCCGACGCCGGCCGCACCGAAGTGTCATAGGCGCGCGGGTTGCCGTAGTCGATATAGCGCGGCTGCGACTGGAACGACGGAGATCCGGGCGCGGAGTTCGTGGCACCGGGGCGCGGGCGCCCGTTGGGCATGTACTGGCCGCCAGGCTGCTGGTAGGGGGGCTGGGACATGAGGGCCTCTGTTTTCGCGGCAGGGGTGTCAGGTATCGCTGTGCGGCTCGTGGTCGACGTCGGTTCCCCTGGACGGACGAGTCACGGTGCCAGTGCGATGCTACAGGTGTGTGATCCCATTCTCGCGGAGAGGCCCGGGCTGTGGAAGGCCGTTGTGGATGACGACTGGCGGATGCCCGGAGGGTCCTCCGTCCGAAGTTCCTTGAGTGACGAAAGTTCTTAGAGTTGAGCGGAATAGACTCAACTTGGTTGACGTTGATCTGATCGAACGCCTCATACGACCGAAGCGCCCAGGAGAGGAGCATCGTGGAATTCCAGTTCACCACCCGCTCGCAGGAAGCTGTCACCGCGGCTGCGGAGAAGGCTGTCGAGCTCGGCAACCCGCAGATCAGCTCGATGCACCTGTTGTGGGCCCTGGCCGACCAGGACAACGGCATCGGCCGTGCCGCCCTGGACGCAGCCGGCGCCGATCCGCTCGAGGTGGTCCGGCGCGCCGCGCAGGCGATCGACTCGCTGCCGCGAACCAGCGGAGGCTCTTCGCCCACCTTCGTCGGCACCGGATTCGATGCGCTCGAGGCGGCCCGGCGCGAGGCGGACACCGCCCGCCGCACCTACCTGTCCACCGAGCATCTGATGATCGGCATCGCTCTCGGCAAGGACGCCGCCGCGCGGCTGCTCGCCGCCGCCGGAGCGACCCCTCAAGCACTTCGCGATGCCGTCACCCAGCTGACCCCAGGAGATGATCGAATGAACCAGATGGATTCGCAGAACCCCGAGGGCACCTTCAAGAGCCTCGAGAAGTTCGGGGTGGACCTCACCGAGCTCGCCCGCGAGGGTCGGCTGGATCCGGTGATCGGCCGAGACACCGAGATCCGCCGCGTCGTGCAGGTGCTCTCGCGCCGCACCAAGAACAACCCGGTGCTGATCGGCGAGCCCGGCGTCGGCAAAACCGCCGTGGTCGAGGGTCTGGCCCAGCGCATCGTCGCGGGCGATGTCCCTGACTCCCTGCGCGGGAAGCGGCTGGTCTCGCTGGACCTCTCCTCGATGGTCGCGGGGTCGAAGTACCGCGGTGAGTTCGAGGAGCGCATGAAGGCGGTCCTGGACGAGATCCGCACCAGCAACGGTCAGATCGTCACCTTCATCGACGAGCTCCATACGGTGGTCGGCGCGGGCGGCTCCGGCGACGGCTCGATGGATGCCGGCAACATGCTCAAGCCGATGCTGGCCCGCGGCGAGCTGCGGATGGTCGGGGCGACCACCCTGGACGAGTACCGCGAGAACATCGAGAAGGACCCCGCGCTCGAGCGGCGCTTCCAGCAGGTGTTCGTGGGGGAGCCGAGCGTCGAGGACACCGTGACGATCCTGCGCGGGCTCAAGGACAAGTACGAGGCGCACCACAAGGTCACCATCACCGACTCTGCCCTGGTGGCCGCAGCGACCCTCTCCTCGCGCTACATCTCGGGCCGGCAGCTGCCGGACAAGGCCATCGACCTGGTCGACGAGGCCGCCTCCCGCCAGCGGATGGAGCTGGACTCCTCCCCGGAGGAGCTGGACATCCTGCGCCGTCAGGTGGACCGGCTGAAGATGGAGGAGCTCGCGCTCTCCGGCAGCGAGGATCCCGGAAGCATCGCCAGGCTCGAATCCGTGCGCTCCCAGCTCGCCGACCGCACCGAGCAGATGGAGGAGCTCTCGGCACGCTGGGAGCGGGAGAAGGCCGGTCTGAACCTGGTCGGCGACCTCAAGGCACAGCTCGAGCAGCTGCGCATGCAGGCCGATCGGGCTCAGCGCGAAGGCGACCTCACCGCTGCCTCGAAGATCCTCTACGGCGACATCCCGGCGCTCAAGGATCAGCTGCGTGAGGCAGAGGAGCAGGAGGCAGGCATCGCCGGCGAGCAGGAACGGCCGATGGTCGCCGACCACGTGAGCCCCGATGACATCGCCGATGTCGTCTCCGCCTGGACCGGAATCCCTGCCGGTCGCCTGTTGCAGGGCGAGACCGAGAAGCTCCTGCAGATGGAGGAGATCATCGGTCAGCGGCTGATCGGACAGGCCCGTGCCGTCGGCGAGGTCTCGGATGCGGTGCGCCGAGCGCGCGCCGGCATCTCCGACCCTGACCGTCCCACCGGCTCCTTCCTCTTCCTGGGGCCCACGGGGGTGGGCAAGACCGAGCTCGCCAAGGCGCTCGCGGAGTTCCTCTTCGATGATGAGCGGGCGATGATCCGCATCGACATGTCGGAGTACTCCGAGAAGCACACCGTGGCGCGGCTGATGGGTGCCCCTCCGGGCTATGTCGGCTACGACGAGGGCGGCCAGCTCACCGAGGCCGTTCGCCGCAGGCCGTACTCGGTGGTGCTGCTCGATGAGATCGAGAAGGCCCACCCCGATGTGTTCGACGTGCTGCTGCAGGTTCTCGACGACGGCCGGCTCACCGACGGCCAGGGACGGACCGTGGACTTCCGCTCCACGATCATGATCCTCACCTCGAACCTGGGCGCCCATGCGCTCCAGGACCAGCTGCTCGACGAGAAGGAGAAGCACGAACGGGTGATGCAGGTGGTGCGGGCCTCCTTCAAGCCGGAGTTCCTCAACCGCCTGGACGACATCGTCATGTTCGACGCCCTGGATCGCGAGCAGCTCACCAGCATCGTCACCCTGCAGATCCAGGAGGTCGCCGCACGGCTGCGGGACCGTCGCATCTCCCTCGAAGTGGACGAGGCCGCAACCCGCTGGCTCGCTGCGGAGGGCTTCGACCCGATGTACGGGGCGCGACCCCTCAAGCGCCTGGTGCAGAAGGAGATCGGCGACGGGCTGGCCCGGCTGATCCTGAAGGGCGAGGTGCACGACGGTCAGCGTGTAGAGGTCGGCGTGCGTGAGGATGAAGCCGGGTTGGATCTTGCTATTGCCGAAGATCTCACGGCCGAAGTCAGCGGCTCCGAGGTGAATGCGAGCGGGGCTTCAGCCGCAGGGGGTTGATCGGATAGTCGCCTGGGCGGTGTCATTCTGTACAAAGAAGACACCGCCCAATGGCGTCCGGCAGAATTCACGGGGCGCAACCGACTTCGTGTGATTAGTTCCCAAACAACGCGTCGGCGGCTGCGGTCATATGCTGGGATGCGAAGGTTTCAGGTGCGAGGAGCATGTGCGCGCCAACAGCTCCGGCACCTGTTCCAGAGGTGATGATGTTGCGCCCTGTGCTTCCCTCCGCCATGCCGAGTTCGTCCGATACTTTCGACCCAATGGATTCGCCGAGTCGTGCGGTGTGAGTATCGCTGGCGAAGTTGCCGCTCGTCTCCATCCATGATCGATTACCTGGCAGCTGTCCATCGGTAAAGTCGTTGGCGGTCGCGAGTCCTTGGATGAGTGGTAGCGGCGTCACGCTTCCGAGAGCTTCGGCACTGTTCCCAAGCACACCCCCGGTATCGCCTGCCTTCAAGCTCTCGACTGCCTCTGCGACGTCAGGGATCGCGCCGGCGATCGGTGCCATCTTTGCCACGCGACGCAACCACGGCGGCGCATCTTTGCTGTCTTCGGCCATGCTGGAGAGCTTTTCGCCAACATTCTTCGCGATGTGCTTGGCGGAGTCCTTCCAGCCGTCGTCGCCTGAGCCGGGGGCGGGGAAAGGGCCGCCTCCACCGAAGCCGTTACCGGACCCTCTTCTGGCGCTCCAGCCACCGTGCGCGCCGTTACCAGGGGAAGAGGTCATATCCTGCTCGTCGGCCTCTTCCTCGAGCAGGGTTCCGCGATCGGACACCTGAGCAGCGCTGCTCATGCCACGCTGATGGGCGATGTCGTACTGGGACCGGAAGTCATCGGCGTCCGGGCCCACCCAGTTCACCGCATGGACCAGTCCCCGCAGCGAGGTCAGCAGCTCCTCGACCCGCCCCGAGGCGCCGTTGAACCGGCTCGCTAGGTCGCGCAGCTGATCGGTGTCGGCACCGTAGAAGGTCATACCCACCATGATCGCGCTTCAAACGAGGGTGCGCCATGGGGAGGACTGCCCATCCCTGAACGAGATCCAGAGACACGCTGTTCGACGTCACCCTTGCGGGTCCCAGGGCGCCGGGAGGTACTCACGGCGCAGGTCGTAGTAGCGCTCCGGATCGGTGATTCCGTCCAGGCCGCGCTGCCACTGCTGCCCGTACTCCAGGGTCGACTGCTCCATCGCGCGCAGCGGAGCGGCCGCCCCCGGGTTGACGGGTTCCACGAGATCCGCGCCCGTGCCGATCAGCTCCGAGGCCGTCCGGGACATGGCCGGCACCGGGGTGGCGGCGAGGATGTCCGCCATCGCACCTGCATGGCGGTACATCCCGCGTTCGCCGGCGCGCACGATGCCCGCCAGGTCGCCGTCCCCGATCGCAGAGGAGACCTCCTCGCTGGTCTGCATGACGTTGGCGAGCCCCTGGTCGATGCCGGAGATCACCTGCCCCGGCACGGAGTCGCTCCCGAGCACGGCCCCGGCGACGGTGTGGGGCACTCGCACCACCGAGACCGCCGGGGTGAGTGCCCCGAGGCCGATCTCCTCGAGATTCTGCTCCGTCCGGTCGAAGATCTGCCCCATGCCGCTATGGACCCCCATCACCGTCTGCGCCGCGCCGACGAAGGGGATCGCACCGAGTCCGAGCTTCCGATCGAGCTGCGCCTCGGCGAGGATCTCGGGATCCAGCGCGAACTCCTCTCCCTTGGGGAGCGGAGCAGGCGCGGGGATGGTCCGCAGCGGGTCCGGCCGCATGAAGGGACCGCCGATCATCGGCCAGAGCTCGTCCAGATCGGGCAGCCGAGGCAGTCGATCCGCCAGACGCTGCGGGTCCGGATGCATGAAGGGACCGCCGATCATCGGCCCCCACTCCATGCCGCCCTTCCCCTGCAGCGGTGGCAGTCCCACGGCCGGGTCCGGGACCCAGGGCGGGGTCGCCCGCACGCCGAGCGGATCTCCGGCCACCCCGGGAGCGGTGTCTGGCTGGGAGCAGACGTCCTGCTCCGCGGCCTCGCCCTCGAGCTGCCGGCCGCGCTCCCGCAGCTTCTCGACCAGCCGGATCACGGTGTCGACCACCTCATCGGTGCACCGGCGGTGATCCTCCGCGTCCGGACCGAACCAGGCCGTGGCGTGCACCGTGCGTGCAACAGCGGTGATCACCGCCCCCAGCTGAGCCGCGTCGGTGGAAAACTCGGCGGACAGCTCTGTCAGGGCGACGGTCTCGGATCCCCAGAAAGTGTTCATGGCGAGACCGTAGGCAATCACGATCTGCGGACGTCGGTCACCGCCGGGGAATGTGGATGGACGAGGGATGTGGAGGAACCGTCGGCGGCGCGGGACAGCCCGGGCAGCAGAGCCCGGGCAGCAGAGGCCGGGCTGCAGAGCCCGAGCAGCAGACGGCCCCGGGAACCCGTCCTACGGATTCCCGGGGCCGTCAGCTCAGTCGAGCAGCTCAGACCACGATGTTCACGATCTTCGGCGCACGGATGATCAGCTTGCGGACGGTCTGGCCCTCCAGCAGCTCCTGCACCCGCGGCTCGGCCATCACCGCTGCCTCGAGATCGCTCTCGGAGATCCCGGGATCCACCTCGATGCGGTGGCGCACCTTGCCCTTGATCTGGATCACGCAGGTGACCTGCTCGGCCTTCAGCAGCTCCGGATCCGCCACCGGGAACGCCACTCGCGAGATGCTGCCCTTGTGACCCAACCGTGCCCACAGCTCCTCGGCCAGGTGCGGGGCCAGCGGAGAGACCATCAGCACCAGCGGCTCGACCGCCGCACGCGGCGTGGAACCGGTGGCGGTGAGCTGCTTGGTCAGGTGGTTCACCAGCTCGATGAGCTTCGCGATGGCGGTGTTGAAGTGCATCCGCTCCATGTCCCGGGTGACCCCATCGATCGCCCGGTGGGTGGCCTGCATCGTGGGCCGGTCCCCGGGGTCGTCGGTGACCGTCAGCTGCCCCGTCTCCTCATCGACCACGAGGCGCCACAGACGCTGCAGGAAGCGCTGGGAGCCGACGACGGCGCGGGTCTCCCAGGGCCGTGAGAGGTCCAGCGGTCCCATCGACATCTCGTACACGCGCAGGGTGTCGGCGCCGTATTCCTCGTACATGTCATCCGGTGCCACCGCGTTCTTCAGCGACTTGCCCATCTTCCCGTACTCCTGGGTGACAGGTTCGCCCTGGTAGGTGAAGGTGCCGTCGGCCCCTGCGACGACCTCCTCGGCGGGGACGTGGACGCCACGGGCGTCGGTGTAGGCGAAGGCCTGGATGTAGCCCTGGTTGAACAGGCGGTGGAACGGCTCCTGGCTGGAGACGTCGCCGCGGTCGAAGAGCACCTTGTGCCAGAACCGCGCATACAGCAGGTGCAGCACCGCGTGCTCGACCCCGCCGACGTACAGGTCCACGCCGCCCACGCCGCCGTCCTCGGGCGCGCCGAGCCAGTACTTCTCGTTCTCCGCACGCACCAGGACATCATCCTCGGTGGGGTCGATGTAGCGCAGGTGGTACCAGGACGAACCCGCCCACTGCGGCATCGTGTTCGTCTCTCGACGGTAGGTCTTCGGACCCTCGCCCAGGTCCAGCTCGACCTCGGCCCACTCCGTCGCGCGCGACAGCGGGGTCTGCGGCTCGGTGTCCGCATCCTGGGGATCGAAGGTCTTGGGGGAGAAGTCCGCGACCTCGGGCAGGTCCAGCGGCAGCATCGACTCCGGCAGCGGGATCGGCAGCTCGGGCGCCGCCGGATCGTAGACGATCGGGAAGGGCTCACCCCAGTAGCGCTGGCGCGAGAACAGCCAGTCCCGCAGCCGGAAGGTGGTGCGGGCACGCCCGAAGCCCTTCTCCTCGGCGTACTCGGTCGCGCGCGCCTTCGCCTCGTCCTTGTCCAGGCCGTTCAGATCCAGATCGGCGTTCGCGGAGTTGATCTTCTGGCCTTCTCCGGTCCAGGCGCCGCCGTTGAAATCAGCAGGCGGCTGCACGGTGCGGATCACCGGCAGCGAGAACTTCGTGGCGAAGGCGAAGTCTCGCTCATCCTCGGCGGGGACCGCCATGATCGCGCCGGTGCCATAGCCGGTCAGCACGTAGTCCGCGGTGAAGACGGGCAGCTCGCGGCCGTCCATCGGGTTCGTCGCGGTCAGCCCGGTGTACACGCCGGTCTTCTCGCGATCGTCCGCGGTCCGCTCGTCTTCGTCGAGAGAGGCGGCACGTGCCCGGTAGGACTCCACGGCCTCCCGCGGGGTGGCGGTGCCACCGGTCCACGACTCCTCGGTGCCCTCCGGCCATGCTGCGGGCAGGGACGAGGGATCCGTGAGCAGCGCGTGCTCGGGGGAGAGCACGCAGAAGGTCGCGCCGAACAGGGTGTCCGCACGGGTCGTGAACACGTCGAAGGATGCCTCGGGAGCTGAGGACAGGCCGGCGGTGGGGAACGTGATCTGCGCGCCGTGGCTGCGTCCGATCCAGTTGCGCTGCATGGCGCGGATCGACTCGGGCCAGTCCACCCGGTCCAGATCATCGATGAGGCGGTCCGCGTAGGCGGTGATCCGCATGTTCCACTGCCGCAGCCGGCGGGTGAAGACCGGGAAGTTCCCGCGTTCGGAGCGGCCCTCGGCGGTGACCTCCTCATTGGCCAGCACGGTGCCCAGACCCGGGCACCAGTTCACCGGGGTCTCGGAGATGTAGGTCAGGCGGAAGGAGTCGGCCAGCTCCGTGAGCTCGGCGTCGGTGGCGGCGGTGACGTCGGCGGGGGAGCGGCCCGCCCACCCCTCGGGCAGCTCGATGCCCTGGCGGTCGGCGAGGGCGAACGGATCCACAGTGCCGCCGCGCAGCTCCTCACGCAGCTCGGCGATCGGCCGCGCCCGTCCCGTGATGCCGTCGGCGTTCGGGGCCTCGGGGTCGTACCAGGAGTCGAAGATCCGCAGGAAGATCCACTGCGTCCACTTCACGAACTCAGGATCGGTGGTGGCCAGCGAACGGCGGGAGTCATGGGACAGGCCCAGCCGGTGCAGCTGGCGGCGCATGTTCGCGATGTTGGACTCGGTCGTGATGCGCGGATGGGTGCCCGTCTGTACGGCGTACTGCTCGGCGGGCAGGCCGAAGGCGTCGTAGCCCATCGTGTAGAGGACGTTCTTGCCCATCATCCGCTGATGGCGGGCGACCACGTCGGTCGCGATGTATCCCAGCGGATGTCCCACGTGCAGCCCTGCCCCGGAGGGGTAGGGGAACATGTCCATGATGTACATCTTCTCGGCGGCGGCGCCGCCGGAAGTGGCGGCGGCCTGCTCGATCGACTCGGCAGAGCCGCGCAGCTCGCCGACGGGGTTGTCGGCGTGGAAGGTGCCGTCCTCGTCCC
Source organism: Brachybacterium sp. (assembly GCF_052095815.1). Classification (NCBI taxonomy): domain Bacteria; kingdom Bacillati; phylum Actinomycetota; class Actinomycetes; order Micrococcales; family Dermabacteraceae; genus Brachybacterium; species Brachybacterium sp. The sequence continues at coordinate 47,101 of NZ_JBQDLF010000014.1, forward strand.
AGCGCTGCTGCCAGCGGCGCTCGATCTCGTCCGCGACGGCGGCGGTGTAGCGGTGCGGGGCCTCGCTCATGGGTGAATCGTCCTCCGAAGGATCAGTGCGGCGGTTGCCGCCAGGCGTCTCGTGACATGAAAAAACCCTCGCGCAGGCGAGGGGAGCCGCATCGGTGCCTCATGTGCGCACCGGCACGCTCTCAGGAGCGCGGGGTGGGCGCGGGCCTTGTCCGACGCGGCTGCATAAGCAGGAGCCGTCGAGTCACGGGGTCATCCTACCGCGCCGGGGCCCGTGCCCTCGAGCGTGCTCGGGGAGTGCTCAGACCCCGAGCAGGCCCGAGATCAGCAGCAGCACCAGCACGGTCCCGATCGTGGTGATCAGCACCGTGTCCCGGGCGAGGTTCTCCGAGGCGCGGTAGCGGGCTGCAGCGACATAGACGTTCTGCGCCGTGGGCAGGGCGGCCATCACCACCACCTCGTAGAGCGAGGCGCCCCGCATCCCGAGCAGCAGCCCCACTCCCAGCGCGATCACCGGCATCAGCAGCAGCTTCGAGGCCGAGGCGACCGCGATCAGCCCGCGATAGCCGTCAGCCTTCGCCAGCGGCCGCGAGCCGTAGAGGGAGAGCCCATAGGCCAGCAGCATCGCCGGGATCGCCATGTCCGCGAACGAGTGGATCGGCTCGAGCGCGACCGCCGGGATCTTCACCCCCGCCAGCACCAGGAGCAGGCCGACGGCGGAGGCGATGATGGTGGGGTTCGCGACGATGCTGCGCAGCACTCCGGCGGGGCCAGAGGAGTCCTTCTCGGTGACCCGATGCAGCACGAACAGGTACAGCGGCGTGTACACCGCCTGCTGGAACAGGATCACAGGCAGTGCGTGCGAGATGTCGCCGAGCACATAGAGGGCGATCGGGAAGCCCATGTTCGCTCCGTTGACCACGGAGCCGCTGATCGCGGTCATCACCAGGTCCGCGCCTCGACGTCTGGTGAACAGCGCCACCGCGATGATCAAGATCGCGCCGGTGGCGAGCCCCGAGATGCCGGCCACGGCCATCGGCAGCGAGAGCACCTCGCGCACATCGGACTCGAGCAGCCCCACCAGCACCAGGGCCGGGGAGGCAACGAAGAAGGTTGAACAGTTCAGCACATAGCGACCGTGCGGACCGAGAACTCCGGTGCGTCCGACCACCCAGCCCACACCGATCATGGACCAGACGATGAAGAAGCCGGCCAGAACCCCGCTCACAGCGGCGGGAGGAGGGAAGACGTGATCACCGGACTGATCCTAGACGGCCAGCAGGAAAGGGGGTTCCGTCGTTCAATCGCCGGACGCGCGGCCCAATCGCCGGACATCAGGGGGTGCGGCAGCGGTCAGCGCATCCCGTGCGAGGTGCGGCCGTCGATCTGATCGCTGCTGCCGGGAACCGGCTCGGCGCCGTCGGAGCCGAGGCCCACGATGCGGTTCTGCGCATCGACATGGACGACACGGGGGCGGTGCGTGGAGACCTCCGTCTCGTCCAGCTGCCCGTACGCGATGATGATCACCAGGTCGCCCGGGGTGACCAGATGCGCTGCGGCGCCGTTGATGCCGATCACTCCGCTGTCGCGCTCGCCCTCGATCACATAGGTGATCAGGCGGTGGCCATTGGTGATGTCTACGATCGTGACCTGCTCGTTCTCGACCAGACCCGCGGCCTCCGTGAGGGCAGGGTCGATCGTCACCGAACCCACGTAGTGCAGGTCTGCCTGCGTGACGGTGGCTCGGTGGATCTTCGAGGTCATCAGAGTGCGCAACATCGCTCCTATTCTCTCATCACGCCCGCATGCTGGATGATGGAGACGTCCGTTTCGTCAGGAGGATCACCATGCCCAAGGCCCGCCGCAGTTCAGCACGCCGTTCCGAGCGGTTCGAGGACATGGCGCTGCCCGATGAGCTCCTCGGGGTCCTCGCCGAGCAGGGGCTCGAGAGCGCCTTCGAGATCCAGTCCGTGATCCTTCCCGACGCGCTCGCCGGGCGTGATGTGCTGGCCCGTGCCGAGACCGGTTCCGGCAAGACCCTCGCCTTCACGCTCGCGATGACCTCCCGCTTCCGCGGTCGCAAGATGCATCGCAAGCGTCCGCTCGGGGTGGTGCTGGTGCCCACGCGCGAGCTGGCGGTGCAGGTCGTGGACACCATCCACCCCTTCGCTCGGGCCGTGGGAATCAAGGCGCAGCTGGTCGCCGGCGGCATGAACATCGAGAAGCAGGCGGACGCGGTGGCCCGCGGCGTGTCGATCGTGGTGGCCACCCCGGGCCGGTTGATCGATCTCGCCGAGCGCGGCGCGCTCCAGCTGGACCTGGTGGAGACCACGGTCATCGACGAGGCGGACCACATGGCCGACCTCGGCTTCCTGCCGGACGTCAGCGACATCCTCGCGGCGATCCCGATGGGCACCCAGAAGATGCTCTTCTCCGCCACCCTGGATGGGCAGGTCGAGCAGATCGTCGATAACTTCCTGGTCGATCCCGTCAGCCACGAGACCACGCCGGTGACCGCCGCGGTGGCCACCATGGATCACCACGTGCTGGCCATCGCCCCGTCCGCCAAGCGTGAGGTCACCGCGCAGCTCGGCGCCCGTGAGGGACGCACGCTGATGTTCACGCGCACCCAGCTCGGTGCCGAGCGGGTGGCGCAGGAGCTGGTCGAGGTCGGCATCGGTGCCGCAGCCCTGCACGGCAACAAGCAGCAGGGGCTGCGCACCAACGTGCTGGCCGGTTTCCGCGAGGGGGCCTATCCGGTGCTGGTCGCGACCGACGTCGCAGCCCGCGGCCTCCACATCGACGACGTCACGATGGTGGTGCACGTCGACCCCTCCGATGACGTCAAGGAGTACGTGCACCGCTCCGGGCGCACCGCACGTGCCGGAGCGACCGGCAGTGTGGTCACGCTCGCCCTGCCGCACCAGATCGCGAAGACCCGGAACGTCCTCGCGGGAGCCAAGGTCGAACCGACCTGGGCCGACGACGTCGACTCCGCAGAGGTTCCTGCCCTCTCTGAGCTCGGTGGGAGGACGCCTGCCGGCGAGCCGGCGGAGGACCCGGCGACCGTGAAGTACAAGGGCGCGCCGCGCAAGCTCGACCTGGGGCGCAACCGCCACCGTGGGGCCGACGCCGGCAAGGCGGAGGAGCGGCGTGCGAACGAGGAGCGGCGCGCCTCCTGGGAGGATCCGGATGGCGAGGACGGTGCTCGTTCGGGCCAGGGCAATGCCCGCTCGGGGCAGCGCGGCGCACGCTCGGGCCAGAGCAGTACTCGTTCGGGCCAGGGCCAGGGCCGGGGCCAGGGTCAGAGCCAGGCCCGCCGCGGCGGAGGCCGGGGACGTGATGGCGACGCCCCGGAGGAACGGGGCCGTCAGAGCGGTGCCCGCTCCACCGGCGGTACTGGTGGCAGGGGTAAGGCGGGGGACCGCGGGCGCTCTGCCGGCACGGGCAGGGGAGAGGCCCGCGGACGCTCCACCGGCACCGGACGAGGCTCGGAAGGCACCGGCAAGGGCCAGGGGCGTGGACGCTCCGGCGCGCCGACTCGCGCCCCGCGTCGACGTGGAGGACGATGAACGACGGAACCATGGCTCGATGACGAGCAGGTGAAGCGCCGAGGAGGCACGCGATGAGCATCAGTACCTTCGACATGTTCAAGATCGGTATCGGGCCCTCGAGCTCGCACACCGTGGGGCCGATGCGGGCCGCAGGGACGTTCGCGCGCGAGGTGCTCGGTGATCCGGAGCTCGGCCCACGTGTCGCCGATGTCGAGGTCCATCTCTACGGCTCTCTCGCCGCCACCGCAGTGGGGCACGGCACCTTGGACGCGGTCGTGATGGGCCTCGAAGGCGCTGATCCGGAGACCGTGGATCCGGTGGCCGGTCGTGAACGGGTCGCCCAGATCGAGACCGAGGGCGGGCTGCTGCTGGACGGCACCCTCGCGATCGCCCTGCGGCCCTCCTCGATCGTGCTGCACCCGCTGACGTTCCTCCCCCAGCACTCCAACGGGATGACCTTCATCGCGCTGGATGCCGAGGGCCAGGAGCTCCTGCGCCGCCCGATGTTCTCCGTGGGTGGAGGATTCGTGGTCGACGAGGCGGACATGGACCGCTCGATCGCCGAGGTCGCGGCCGAGGACGAGGGACTCACCATCTTCACCACCGGCGACGAGCTGCTGCGGGTGTGCGAGGAGCGCGGGATCTCCGTCTCCGAGGCGATGCTGCTGAGGGAGCGCCAGTGGCGCAGCGACGGGGAGATCCGCGCCGGGCTGCTCACCATCTGGCGCGCCATGCACGACTGCATCGAGCGGGGCACCCGCACCGGAGGCATCCTGCCCGGCGGTCTCGAGGTCAAGCGTCGCGCCTCGTCCTGGTACGACTCGCTCTCGGCCGAAGACCCGGTACGGCTGCCGATGAACGCCTTCGAATGGGTCTCGCTCGCCGCACTCGCGGTGAACGAGGAGAATGCCGCCGGGGGACGTGTGGTCACCGCGCCCACCAACGGCGCGGCCGGCATCGTCCCGGCGGTGCTGTACTTCGCCACCACCTACATCGAAGGGGTGGACCCCGACGAGATCGCGGTGCGCTTCCTGCTCACCGCCGGGGCGATCGGTTCGCTGTACAAGGAGCATGCCTCGATCTCGGGCGCTGAGGTGGGCTGCCAGGGCGAGGTGGGCTCAGCCTGCTCGATGGCCGCGGCCGCCCTCTGTGAGGCGATGGGCGGCAAACCCGCCCAGGTGGAGAACGCCGCCGAGATCGCGATGGAGCACAATCTGGGCCTGACCTGCGATCCGATCGGGGGTCTGGTGCAGATCCCGTGCATCGAGCGCAACGCCATGGCCGCAGTCAAAGCGATCACCGCTGCCCGCTTCGCGCTGCGCGGCACGGGCGAGCACTTCGTCTCCCTGGACACGGTCATCGAGACCATGCGCCAGACGGGGAAGGACATGAACTCGCGCTATAAGGAGACCGCGATGGGCGGGCTCGCGGTCACCGCGGTCCCGGTCAGCGTTCCGGACTGCTGAGGCCTGAGCGGAGCGGTCCCGAACTCCTGAGCAGCACCTCACGTGGCACCGACGCCGCCCCCAGCCGGTCGCGCACCAGCGCCCGCAGCTCCTCCGCGCGGGGCGCCGTCCCCCTCTCAGCTCCTGCGACCTGCACCTCGACCACGGTCCTCACCCCGAAACGCTCATCCGGCACCACTCGCAGGCGCGCATCGAGCACCCCGCGCTGGGACCGCAGCAGGCGCAGCACGGCAGCGGGGTCATGCACCATCCCGCCTGAGGAGAGCGTGCCGTCTGCACGTCCGAGCACTCGGACGATGCCCTCCTCAGAGATCTCTCCACGATCGGTGATCAGCTCGCGCCCTGCAGTGAACGGGGTGCGGGCGTGCAGCAGGCCGTCAGCCTCGCGCAGCCGCACCCCGCGCAGCGGCCTGCCGTCGACCGTGAGCGAGCCGGTCTCCGTCGTCCCGTAGACGTCATGCACACGAGCCCGGAAATGCCGGGCCAGATCCGCGCGGAGCTCGGAGGATAGCTGATCGGAGCCGGAGACCACCCGGGGGATGCGCAGCGCCTGTCCCCGGCTGAGCGCCCGGTCCGCGGTCAGGAGATCCACCAGATGCACGGGGACGCCGGTGAGCAGGTCCGGTGCGCTCCGGTGCAGCAGTGCTACCCGCTCGGGGCCCGGCAGATGACTCAGATCCACGAGCGTGGCTCCCAGGGCGAGTGAGCCCAAGGAGACCAGCAGTCCGTGGCCGTGGACCCCCGGCGCCGCGCAGGCGATCCTCTGACCGGGCCGCATCCCGATCCGTCGGCCGAGATCGGCCAGGGTGGACAGCTGGGCCACGGTGAGCGGGCCGCGACGCTGGGTGCGGGGCAGCCCGGTGCTGCCGCTCGAACGCAGTTCGAGCATCCCGTTCCCGGACAGCGCGGTGACCAGCACCTGGCGCAGCGACGCAGCGGCGGGCAGTGCACCGAGTCCCGGCTGGGCCGCGGACCCGCGTGATCGGCGGTGCAGCTGCACCTGATCGAGCAGCTCACCGGCGGTCAGCGCACCCCGTTGGTCAAGGAGCACCACCGCGCGAGGGCGCAGGGAGAGTCGGGTGCGCAGGGCGCTCGAAGGACGCAGGAGCTTCATCGTGGACCGATCCTCCCACTGGTGGGCTCTTCACCTGTGGGCTCTTCACCCGTGAGCCCTCCGGGGCCGCCGGCTCCGACGCCCATGCGCCCTCGTGAGGCGAGACGCTGGATCAGGTCCCCGGCCCGGCCCGCAGCGGCGGCGGACAGAGTGGGCGCCGCCTGGGCGAGGACCGCGCCGGCGCGTGCCCAGGGCGGGGAGAGCAGGGTGCGGGGCGCATCGAGGGCGTGCAGGACCCGGCGGGCGGCGTCCGCGGGAGCGAGCGCGCCGCGGGGCGAGCTGCCGTAGGTCGGGGCGGCCATCGCCGTGGCGACCAGCGGCAGCTCCACGATCGCGATCCGCACCCCATGGCGCGCGGCCTGGGGTCGCACCGCTCGCAACCAAGTGTCCAGCGCCGCCTTCGAGGCCCCGTAGGCGGCCCAGCCGGGGGTGGGGATCCGGGTGGAGGCGCTGGTGACGGCGATGACGCGGCCAGTGCCGGTGGCGCACATCGGTTCCAGCATCGCCAGCATCAGGGCGGCCGGCCCCAGCAGATTCGTTCCGGTCAGCCGGACCAGGTCATGGGGCCTGCCGAAGCTCTCCTCGAGGGTGCGGCGGAGGGAGTGCCCGGCGATGGAGACCACCGCCTCCGGTGTGCCGTGTTCCGACAGGACCGTCTCGGCGAGCCCGGCGACTGCCTGCTGGTCGCGCAGGTCGCAGGGGAGCACCCGGGCGCCTCCTCCGGCGGCCCGCACCTCGGCGGCCAGGGCCTCCAGCCGGTCTCTGTCACGGGCGGTGAGCACCAGCTGTTCCCCTCGTGCGGCCAGTGCGAGGCAGACTTCACGGCCGATCCCGCCGGTCGCTCCGGTGATCAGGATCATCGTCGGCTGGCGGGGAGGCTCACCAGGAACCCCGCTGGTACGAACCGGGGTACAGCGCCGCATCGCGCACCCCCAGCTCATGAGCGGCACGTTGCGGCCAGCTCGGCTCACGCAGTGCGGCACGACCCACGGCGACGAAGTCCGCATCGCCCCGTTCGAGCACGGTCTGGGCGCCGGCGGGGTCCGTGATCAGGCCCACGGCTGCCACCGGCATCGACACTGCATCGCGCAGGGTGCGCGCGAAGCCCACCTGATACTCCGGTCCGACCGCGATGTCCGCGATCACGGCGCCGCCGGTGGAGACGTGCAGGGCGTCGACTCCCACGCCCTCGAGCTCGCGGGCGAGGTCGAGGGACTGCTCGATGTCCCAGCCGCCGTCGATCCAGTCGGTCGCACTGATGCGCACGATCAGAGGACGTTCGGCGGGCCACTGCTCGCGGACTGCGGAGGCGATCTCGAGCGCGAGCCGGCGCCGTCCCGGACCGTCGCCGCCGTACTCGTCGTCGCGGGTGTTCACGAGCGGGGAGAGGAACTCATGGACCAGATAGCCATGAGCGAAGTGGAGCTCGACAGCATCGAAGCCAGCCTGTTCCGCACGTCGGGCCGCAGCCACGAAGTCTGCGACCACCCGGGAGATGTCCTCACGGCTCAGCGCATCCGGGGCGTCGAGCCCGGGGAAGGGATCCGAGGTGGGGCCGACGGCGCGCCAGCCGGAGGCGAACTCCGGCACCGTGCCGCGTCGCCTGCGGAACCGAGGCAGTGCCGGCCAGGTGGAGGCCTTGCGGCCGGCGTGGGCGAGCTGGACCGCGATCTTCGCTTCCTGCCCCTGGCAGAAGCTGGTGATCCGTCGCCAGGCGGTGACCTGCTCGTCGTTCCACAGGCCCGTGTCCTGGGGGCTGATGCGGCCTTCCGGGCTGATCGCGGTCGCCTCGGTGATCAGCAGCCCGAAACCGCCGGTCGCGCGAGCTCCCAGGTGCACCAGGTGCCAGTCCGTGGGGATGCCGTCCTCCGCCTCGACCATGTACTGGCACATAGGTGCCAGCCAGATCCGGTTGCGCATCTCCAGGGAGCGCAGGCGGGCCGGGGCGAGGAGCGCCGGGGCTGTGGCGGCAGGATCGGGGACCATGGTCCCCTACGTTAGCCGCCTCTGCTGTGGCCCCGTGTCGCCGCCCATCGTGGTGCTCCTCATGACCTCCCACGTGACGGCGCCACAGCGGAGACTTTGCGCCTGCTCTTCAATCGAGTGATCTATGATGCTAGCATTCTTGCATGGTTGAGGATGAGCCGAACGTGCCCCGAACCCCCAAGGTGCAGTTCAACGTGTACCTGCCGAAGGATCTCGTGATCGAGGTCAAGCATCGGGCGATCGATGAATCGCTGAGCCTCAGCGCCTTCGTGGAACAGGCTCTGCGGATGCAACTCGCCGCCGGTGGCGACGATGCCTGAGCGCGAGCCGAGCATGGGTGCCCCGCCCGCGCCGTTCCCTGACAGACCGTTCCCTGAGGAGGAGACCGAGATGAGCCCCCAGACCGAGATGAGTCCCCAGTCCGCCGTGCCCGGCGCGGTGCCCGAGATGACCGTGCTCCCGCTGAGATTCAGCGCCGATGTGCCCGCGATGATCGACTTCCTGTGCACGCTAGGGATGACGCCCACGGTGACTGCGGGAGAGGACGGCTTCGGAGAGCTCGTCGCCGGGGCAGGCCGGGTCATGGTGCACGCGGCAGCTGGTGCCGCGACCGGTGCGCGCAGTGGGGACACCGATCTATGCCTCGCAGTGGAAGAGACCGACGTGGCGGCGCATGCCCTGCAGACGGCAGGGTACGAGGTGGACGTATGGGATGAGACCTATGGTCGGCAGGGGGTTGTCACCGGACCGGCGGGGGAGCAGGTGGCGCTCAACGAGGAACAGATCGACCTCTATGGGTACCGCGGCCACGACGCGAGCTCCCCGGATCCGCGGCTCACTGTCACCGCAGTGCTCTCCAGTGACGACTTCCACCGGGACGCGACCTGGGCGGCTCCGCTCGGGTTCAGCGCTGACGGGCCGGACGATGAATGGTTCCTCGCTCTGCGAGGCCCCGGGCGGGCGGGTGTGCTCGGGCTGCACAAGCCCGGTCCGCTGGATCGCAGGACTCGGTCGACAGGCACCGAGTTCGGTGATGTGCTGCAGGTGCGTCTTGGCTTCGAGACCACCGGAGACCTGGCCGAGCTCTCCCTTCGACTGACCACGGCAGGGCATCCCGCGGAGGTCGTCGAGAGCGGTGCCCTCCGCAGCGTTCACGTCACCGACCCTGATGGGCAGCACCTGGAGATCCATCAGCGTCCGCTGCGCTGAGCTGTCCTCGAGGCAGGGGGAGCGGCAGCATCCTGCTCGAGGAGTGTGACCGGTGCGCGTGACATGGGTCTCCTGCGATACGGTGTCCGCGTCCATCCGCCCCGGCGACCCGGGGCCCGTGTAGCAGGAGTGCTGATGTCCGACGACGCCACCACCGGGATCGAGAATCTCTCCCAGGAGACTCGCACCTTCTCCCCGCCCACCGAGTTCGTACAGAATGCGGTCGGCCGACCCTCCCTCTACAAGGAAGCGGAGCGCGACCACCTCGCCTTCTGGCGCTCGCGGGCCAGCCTGCTGAGCTGGGAGACCCCTTTCACCGAGACCCTCGACTGGTCCAACCCGCCGTTCGCCCGCTGGTTCGCCGACGGCACCCTGAACGTCGCCTACAACTGCGTGGACCGCCATGTCGAGTCCGGACACGGCTCCCAGGTCGCGCTGCTGGCGGAGTACGAGGACGGCTCCGATGCCTCCTTCACCTATGCGGACGTCAAGGACGAGATCTCGAAGATGGCCAACGTGCTGTCCGATCTCGGGGTGAAGACCGGCGACCGGGTCGCGATCTACCTGCCGATGATCCCGGAGGCGGTGTTCGCGATGCTCGCCTGTGCCCGCATCGGCGCCCCGCACTCCGTGGTGTTCGGCGGCTTCAGCGCCGATGCCCTGCGCTCCCGCATCGAGGATGCCGAGGCCCGGGTGGTCATCACCGCCGACGGCCAGAACCGTCGCGGCAAGCAGCTTCCGCTCAAGCCCGCTGTCGACGCTGCGCTCGCCGGGGGCGGCGCCAGCGTCGAGCACGTCCTGGTGGTGCGCCGCACCGGTGGCGAGGTCGAGTGGACCGAGGGACGCGACGTGTGGTGGCACGAGGCCCGCGAGACCGCCTCGGCCGAGCATGCACCGGTCGCGGTCGAGGCGGAGCACCCGCTGTTCATCCTCTACACCTCCGGCACCACCGGGAAGCCCAAGGGCATCATCCACACCACCGGTGGCTATCTCACCCAGGCCGCGTACACCCATCGCAACGTCTTCGACATCAAGCCGGCCTCGGACGTCTACTGGTGCACCGCGGACATCGGCTGGGTCACCGGCCACACCTACGTGGTCTACGGGCCGATGGCCAACCGCACCACGCAGGTCGTCTATGAGGGGACCCCGGACAGCCCGCACCAGGGTCGCTGGTGGGAGATCATCGAGAAGTACAAGGTCACCCAGTTCTACTCCTCGCCCACCGCGATCCGCACGGCGATGAAGTGGGGGGAGGACATCCCCGGCAAGTTCGATCTGTCCTCGCTGCGGCTGCTCGGAAGCGTCGGCGAGGCCATCAACCCCGAGGCATGGATGTGGTACCGCCGGGTCATCGGCGGCGACCGCTGCCCGATCGTGGACACCTGGTGGCAGACCGAGACCGGCGGCATCATGATCTCCCCGCTGCCGGGCGTGACCGCGACGAAGCCGGGCTCCGCGCAGCAGCCCCTTCCCGGGATCAGCGCCGATGTGCGCAATGACGCCGGAGAGTCCGTCGCGAACGGGGAGAGCGGCTATCTGGTGCTGGATCAGCCCTGGCCCGGCATGCTGCGAGGCATCTGGGGCGATCCCGAGCGGTTCAAGGAGACCTACTGGTCCCGCTTCGAGGGCCTCTACTTCGCCGGTGACGGTGCCAAGCGCGACGAGGACGGCGACATCTGGCTGTTGGGCCGGGTGGACGACGTCATGAACGTCTCAGGGCACCGCCTGTCCACCATGGAGATCGAGTCCGCCCTGGTCAGCCATGAATGGGTGGCCGAGGCCGCGGTGGTCGGGGCGACCGATGAGACCACCGGGCAGGTGCCCGTCGCCTTCGTGATCCTGCGCTCCGGCAACGACGAGGCCATCGCTGCGGTCGGCGGTGAGGATGCCGTGCCGGAGATGCTGCGCGCCCATGTGGGCAAGGAGATCGGCCCGATCGCGAAGCCGAAGAAGGTGCTGATCGTCTCGGAGCTGCCCAAGACCCGCTCCGGCAAGATCATGCGGCGCCTGCTGCGGGACGTCGCCGAGAACCGCCAGGTGGGTGACACGCAGACGCTCGCCGATGCCTCGGTGATGGACCTCATCCAGCAGGGTCTCAGCAGCAAGGGCTGAGCCTGCGGCCCGGCACCTGCCGGGCCCAGCACGGTGCAGGACGGGCTCCCGGTCATCGACCGGGGGCCCGTCCTCGTCACGCCTCGTGGCGACCTGGGTCACCGTTCGATGGTGATCTCGCCGACGCCTGCGGTCACGATGAGGGTGCCGTCCCCGGCGTCGGAGCCGGCCGTGAGGCCCGGATCCACGCTGACGCTTCCGAGATCCGAGTCGGCGTCGATATGCCAGCGGGTGGTGCCGGGGGCCGTGACCATCACGTCGCCCAGTTCAGCGGTGATGCTGATGCTGCCGCGGGAATCGGTGGGCAGCTGCAGGTCGACGTAGCCCACCGCTGCGGTGATCTGGGCGTCGGCAGGTGCCGGGGACTCCAGCTCGATGTCCACATCACCCACCTCGGAGGAGACCGTCAGCGCGTCGGTGACTCCGAGGGGCCCCAGCACGACATTGCCCACATCGGTGCGCACGTCCAAGGCGCTGAAATCGCCGTCGACCACGACGTCGCCCACGCCGGCGTCGATCGCGAGGGACAGCTCGAGGTCGGAGGGGACCAACAGCAGCAGATCCCGCGTGCGATCCGTCCACGGCCACCCGAGATGACTCTGCGGCTGCTGCACGGTCACCGTGGCGCCTGTCGGGTCGGTGTCGTGGATGAGTCGAGCCGGCGTGGTGTCCCGCGGTGAGGGGAGCCCCGTGGTGCCCGGCTCCACCAGGGCGAGAGTCACCTCGTCGACATCATCTGAGGGCAGCACCTGGATGGTGCCCATCAGGCTGGCCAGGTTCAGAGAGGCCGGAGTGCCGAGTCCAGTGGTCGTGGAGATCTCGGAGTAGCCGCGACCCGACGCCCAGTTCGCGACGGACGTGACGGCGAGGCCGCCCACCATCAGCAGCACGATGATGGCGCCCAGCAGCACGGTCAGCGCACGCCAGGGGCGGTCCCGGTCCGGGGAGGGGGTCAGTCGCTGCCCGGGGAGCAGGAGGCGCTCCATGGGCTGAGCCGACTGCGGCGGTGCGATGGAGGAGGACGTCGCGGCCGGGCTGGGCGGGGGAGCCGGGCTGGGCGGGAGTGGCGGACGGGTGGTGGTCATCAGCGTTCCTCGGATTCCAGAAAGCGCAGGACCGCCATCACACGGCGGTTCTCGCCGTCGACTGGAGGGAGGTCGAGCTTGCCCAGCAGCGAGGAGATGTGCTTCTCGACGCTCCCGGTGGAGACGAACAGGGTGTCGGCGATCGCCTGGTTCGAGCGGCCCTGGGCCATCAGCGAGAGCACCTCGCGCTCACGCGGGGTCATGCCCTCGAGGGTGCGGCGGCGCCGGGAGCGGATGAAGATCTGCTGCACCACCTCGGGGTCGAGCCAGGTCCCGCCGGCTCCGACGTCCGCGACCACTCCCAGGAAGTCGTCGACGTCCGCGACGCGGTCCTTGAGCACGTAGCCCAGGCCGAACGGGGAATCGGCGATCAGCTCGGACGCATAGCGCTCCTCGACGTACTGCGAGAGCACCAGCAGCGACACCTCCGGATCCTGGCTCCGGATCAGCACTGCGGCCCGGACTCCTTCATCGGTGAAGGTGGGTGGCATCCGCACATCGATCACTGCGAGGTCGGGACGATGCTGCGAGATGGCGCTGAGCAGCGCGCTGCCGTCGCCGACTGCGGCGACCACCTCATGCCCGGCCTCGGTGAGCAGGCGCTCGAGTCCTGCGCGCAGCAGCACGGCGTCGTCGGCGATCACGATCCTCATCGGAGGTCCTCCTGGGTGGTGGGGTGGGCGAGCTCTGGCACCGGGGCGGTGCGGCCTGCGAGCGGGATCACGGCGATCAGCGCCGTGCCTCCGCCGGTGGGGCTTGTGACTTCGAGCAGGCCCCCGGTGGCACGGACCCGGTCGGTGAGCCCGGCCAGGCCGGTGGACAGACCGTCTCGGCGCACCTGCGCACCGCCTCGGCCGTCGTCCTGGATCCGCACCCGCAGCGCGGACTCGTTCCGGTGGACGAAGACGTCCGCCGCCGTCGCCTCGGCATGCTTGGCGATGTTCGTCAGCGCCTCGGCGACCACGAAGTAGGCCACCGCCTCGAGCTCCCGATCCAGGGCCGGCATGCTCTCGGTGCCGAGGTCGACCTGCAGATCCACCGGCACCTGGGAACGAGCCGCGAGCGCGGACAGGGCGGCGTCCAGCCCGCGGTCGGTGAGCACGGCCGGGTGGATGCCTCGCGCGAGCTGACGCAGATCGGTCATCACGGCTTTGGCCTCCGCATGCGCCTCGCCGACCAGCTGCTCGGCACGATCGGGATCGGTGCGGACCGTGTTCTTCGCGATGCCGAGGGTCATGGCGAGGTTCACGAGGCGCGGCTGCACCCCGTCATGGAGATCACGCTCGATGCGCAGGCGCTCCTGCGCGGCGGCATCGACCGCCCCCTGCCGGCGTTCGGCCAGCTCGGCGACCTGCTCGCGCAGATCGTCCTCGGAGCCGGAGATCAGCCCCCGGGCGAGCCCTCGGTCGGCGAGGGCCCCGAGCACCAGCATCACCAGGGCCAGCACCAGGCCTGCGGTGCCGATGGCTCCGAGCGACCAGCGGGAGAGCTCGATCCCTCCCACCTCCGCGGTGCCCTGGTCGAGAGCCGCCTCCCACCCAGTCCAGCCGAACCAGAGGAACACCGCGAACGCGGTGAAGAAGGCCCCGGCGACCAGGATCGCGAGGTGGTGATGCAGCACTCCCCGCCAGAACGCCCAGGTACCGAGCTCGAACCAGCGGTTGCTGAGCCAGCCGGAGATGCCGGTGCGGCGCGAGCGCCGACGCGGGGGAAGGATCACGGGGATGCCGTGGATGGCGACGGCGCGCCGACGTTCCACCCGTACAGCGAGCTGCATCACCAGCAGCCAGGGGATCAGCAGCAGCAGGCCGGTGCCGAGAGCGGGCAGGGAGGCGAGCCCGCCGAGCAGCAGGGTGAGGCTCGCCCAGAACCAGCTGTAGAACAGCAGCCCGCCCACGACCACGGAGGCGAGGGCGGAGGGGGCGAGCCGGGAGCGCGAGCGCCCTGCGCCCCGGGCAGAGGAGTCGTCCATGCCCTGACACTATGCGCGGCGAGGGGACCGGGCCCACGGTGCCCACCCGCCGTCTCACTGGGGGAAAACCCCCGGTCCGACGGGTTCGCGCGACTCCATCGCGCGGACTGATCCGGATCGGGTCGCAGAATGCGGTTCAATGGGTCCATGAGCAGTGACGCCACTTCCTCCGACGAGACCATCGACCCCGCTTCCGACACCGGGTCACCCGCCACCGATGACGGCTCCACCGGGCAGGTGATCGAGAACGTCGAGCGGACAGCCGCTGAGCTCGAGGCCGATGATCAGGGCCGCGGCACCCTTCACGATGTCGCGAACTCTCTGGGCATCTCCAGCGCGGTCGCACTGCGCGCGCTGCGCGAGTCCGACGAGATCAAGCCGCAGATGATCCGCCGGGTCCGGGAGGCGGCCGAACGGCTGAACTTCCCGCTCGCGGATCTCAGCGAGGAGACCGAGCACCGCGGCGTGGTCGCAGTGCTCGTGAACACCATGCGCAACACCTGGATCTCTGATCTGGTGCGGGCGATCCGCATCGAGCTGACCGCGACCGGACGCACCGCAGTGGTGGTTCCCACACGTCGCCGCATGCCCGAGTACCCGGTCGCCGCCGACACGGATGCGATCGAGAACCTGGTCCATCTCGGCGTCGACGGCTTCCTGATGATCTCCGACCTGGCTGACATGGACAGCGTGCTCGCGGCCACCGGCAGTCGGCCGTTCGTCGGGATCGGCTGCTCGCAGGAGTTCGTCGGCCGGTTCGACACCGTCCGCATCGACGACGAGGTCGGGCAGGGGCTGCTGGTGGACCATCTGGTCGGACTCGGTCACCGCGAGATCGCGCACGTCGGCGGAGTCGGTGCGGCCGTGGCCCGGGAGCGCGCGGATGCCTTCCGCAAGGCCATGGACCGTCACGGCCTGGGTGACGTCGCGCGGGTCGAGCCCGGTGACTTCACCGAACAGGTCGGCCAGACCGCCGGATCGATGCTGCTGCGCGGCAGCCGGGTCCCCACGGCTGTCACCTGTGCGAACGACGTCACCGCGGTCGGTGTGCTCGCCGCGGCACGTGACGCCGGCTTCGCGGTGCCCGAGGAGCTGGCGGTGGCCGGATATGGCAACACCTCCCTCGCAGCCTCCGGGGTGTCCCAGCTGACCAGCGTGGATCCCAACTCCGATCGACTCGGTGCGCTCGCCGCGCAGTTCCTGGTCGAGCGCGTCTCCGGCCATGAGGGCCCGGCCCGGGACGTGGCGGTCGCGCCGTCCATCGTGGTGCGTCGCACGACCTCCGCGGGCCCGCGGCCCGAGACCACGAAGCGCAAGCGGATCTCCGTGGACTGATCAACGGATCCCCATCCCGCGAACTTCGAACGACCTGCCCCCTGCGATAGGCTCAGATCATGATCAACACCACGAACGACCCGAGCACGCCGCCCACCCAGCGGTCCATCGGCGAGCTCGTCCAGTCCATCCGTGACGAGCTCCTCGGTGTCGTGCACCATGAGATCGACATCGCGAAGAAGGAGTTCACCGCTCTCGCGATCAAGCTGGGCATCATCGCCGCCTGCGCCGCGGTGATCCTGTTCCTCCTGCTCTCGGCCTGGGTGATGCTGCTGTTCGCCGCCGCCAACGGTCTGGAGGCGCTGGGCCTGCCGTTCTGGGCCGCGTTCCTGATCGTCGCGGGCGTCTTCATCGTGCTCGGCGTGGTCGTCGGAGCCGTCGCCTTCGTGGTCTACAAGAAGCTCAAGGCACCTGAGACCACCATCGAGACGGCCCAGGGCGCCGTGAGCGCCGTGCAGGGCAAGCGTCGTCAGAATGCGGTGTCCTATGACGACACCTTCGACGAGCTCTACGGCAAGCAGGTCAGCGCTCGCACGGACTGATCAGCGCTCGCACAGACTGAACCGCCGGGCTGGGCGCCCGACCTTCGCGCGAGCCGTGGGCCGTGGGCCGCTCCTGAGGGCAGTACCCTTGGGTGCGTGAGCCTCTACCTGCATGACACCGCCACCCGTACGACCGCACCCTTCATCCCGGTGCGCGCGGGGGCGGTGTCGTTGTACGTCTGCGGCCCGACGACCCAGGGAGCCCCGCACCTCGGCCATCTGCGCACATTCCTCGCCTTCGACGTGCTGGTGCGCTGGCTCGAGCGCAGCGGCCTCGCGGTGACCCATATCCGCAATGTCACCGACATCGACGACAAGATCCTCGTGAAGTCCGCCGAGGTGGGCGCCGAGTGGTGGGCATGGTCCCTGCGCTTCGAGCGCGAATTCCAGGACGTGCTCGATGAGATCGGCAATCGTCGGCCCACCTACGAGCCGCGTGCGACCGGCCATGTGCCCGAGATGATCGAGCTGATGCAGCTGCTCATCGAGCGTGGCCACGCCTATCCCGACGGTCACGGCTCGGTCTATTTCGATGTGGCCTCCCACCCCACCTACGGGTCGCTCACCCGCCAGTCCCTGGAGGACATGCAGGACGCCGGCGAGGCGATGGAGCCCGGCAAACGGGACCGTCGCGACTTCGCGCTGTGGAAGGCGGCGAAGGACACGGAGCCCGTCAGCGCCGCCTGGGACACCCCCTTCGGGCGAGGCCGTCCCGGATGGCACCTCGAGTGCTCGGCCATGAGCCGCAAGTATCTCGGGGAGACCTTCGACCTCCACGCCGGGGGCCTGGACCTGCGCTTCCCGCACCATGAGAACGAGCAGGCGCAGTCCCACGCCGCCGGCTTCGGCTTCGCCCGCCAGTGGATGCATGCCGGGGTGCTCACGGTGGACGGTCTGAAGATGGGCAAGAGCCTCGACAACTTCGTCACCGCCGCCCGGGCACTGGCCGAGCATCCGACGCCGGCCGTACGGCTCGCCCTGGTGAGCGGCCACTACCGCGCCACCGTCGAGTACAACGCGACGGCGATGCGGGAGGCGGAGACCGTCTGGGAGCGCTTCAGCGCCACGGCGCGTCGTGCCGCCCAGCTCCTCGGGGACCATCCGCTGGCGGCACCCGAGGCCGAGCTGCACGCGCTCGAGCTGCCCGCAGACTTCGTGGCCGCGATGGACGATGACCTCGCGGTCCCCGAGGCGCTCGCAGTGATCCACCGCGAGCAGTCCTCCCTGAACTCCCTGCTCGCCGCCGGCGCTGCAGAGGCAGAGATCGCCTCCGGTCTGGGCCAGCTGCGCGCCATGCTGGACGTGCTGGGCCTGGACCCCCTCTCCGACCGGTGGGGGAGCGGCACGGGCGCTGAAGGCGCCGAGCATGCGGCACTGGACTCGCTGATCACCGCCCAGCTCGCCGCCCGGGAAGCGGCTCGCGCGGAGAAGGACTGGGCTCGCGCAGATGCGCTGCGCGACGCCCTGATCGCTGCAGGCATTCGTATCGAGGACGGGCCCGAGGGTGCCCGTTGGACCCTCGACACCAAGAACTGAAGGACTGAGGAGACATCTGATGGCAGGGAACAGCACGCGACGCGGTGCGATGCGCAAGGGCAAGAAGGGCGCGACCGTCGGTTCAGGCGGTGTGCGCCGCCGTGCGCTCGAGGGCAAGGGGCCGACGCCCAAAGCGGAGGACCGCACGTACCACAAGGCCTACAAGGGCGGTGCTGCGGCATCCGGTGGAGCAGCCGGGCGCCGCGGTCCCGGCGCCAAGGGCGCCCGGAAGCTGCCGGGCAGTGACCAGGTCGCGGGCCGCAACGCCGTGCTCGAGGCGCTGCGTGAGGGCGTCCCCGCCACGCAGCTGACCGTCATGGTCCGGATGGACAGCGACGAGCGGGTGGGCGAGATCATGCGTCTGGCCACCGCCCGCAATCTGCCGATCGCGGAGGCTCAGCGCACCGACCTGGACCGGATGACTGACCACGCCGTGCATCAGGGTGTCGCCCTGACCATTCCGCCCTATGAGTACGCCGAGCTCGACGACCTGCTGAGCATCGCCGCTGACCGCTTCGAGCCGCCGCTGCTGGTCGCTCTTGACGGGATCACCGACCCCCGCAACCTCGGCGCGATCCTGCGTTCCGCCGATGCCTTCGGTGCGCATGGCGTGATCCTGCCCGAGCGGCGCAGCGTGTCGATGACCGCCAGCGTCTGGAAGGTCGCGGCCGGTGCCGCAGGCCGGGTCCGCGTCGCCCAGGTCACCAACCTCAACCGCGCCCTGACCTCGCTCAAGGAGGAGGGCGTCTTCGTGCTCGGCCTCGACGCGGACGGCGATGTGACCTCCCGCGAGCTCGAGCTCGGCACCCAGCCGACGGCACTGGTGGTCGGCGCGGAGGGCAAGGGCCTCTCACGTCTGACGCGAGAGCTCAGCGACCAGGTGGTGTCGATCCCGATGGGCGGTCGTGCGGAATCGCTGAACGCCTCGGTGGCGGCCGCGATCGCACTGTACGAGCTCTCCGGCGTGCGGGCGCGTCAGGGACTGGGCTGAGCTCTCCGGCGTGCGGGCGCTCAGGGACCGGGCTGAGCTTCGGCGTGCGGGTGCCTCAGGGACTGGGCTGCGCCGCGCGACGCTGCTGAGCTGGGACTGACCGCTCGGGGTCCGTCCGCACCCGTAGGGTCACGTACGGGAGGGTGAGCTGGATGATCGGGCCCAGCCCGATCGCATAGAGCACCGTTCCCGCCCCGAGCGGGCCTCCCAGCGCCCACCCGGTCGCCAGCACCAGGATCTCGAGCGCGATGCGCACCGGGCCGACAGGTCGACGCAGCACGCGCCCCAATCCCGTCATCAGCCCGTCACGCGGACCGGCGCCGAGCTGGGCGCCGATGTAGACGGCGCCGCTGATGCCGTTGAGGATCACGCCGGCGAGCATCATCGCCACGGCGATCGGCAGCGTGGGCGCTTCGGGGAGCACCATCATGCCCAGGTCGATGCTCACTCCGACCCAGATCGAGTTCGCCACGGTGCCGATCCCGATCCGTTCGCGCAGCGGGATCCACAGCAGCAGCACCACGAAGCTCACGGCGATGCTCACCGAACCGACACTCAACCCGATGCGGTCCGCGACCGCGGCGTGCAGCACGTCCCAGGGGGCACCGCCCAGCCCGGATTCGAGCAGCATCGCCAGCGAGACGCCGAATCCTGTCAGGCCCAGCATCATCTGGAGCAGGCGCAGCGGAAGCCGGTCGACCTTCAGCTGCTCGCGCAGGCTGAGGTTGTCCAGGCGCGCCGGTCCCCGGCTTCGTTCACGACGCATGGGGCGAAGTGCTCCTCTCCTCATTCGAAGATCGGCAATGCCGAGGTCTCGGTGGTCACCAGTGATCTCTCGTCCGGCCGATGGATCAGGACGTTGAGGATGTAGTGCCGCACGGTGTCGTCCAGGCTCACATCCTGCCCGCCCTGCTCGGAGAGGAACCACTTGTGCTCGAGGATCTCGTGGAAGAACTCAGGGGGCTCGAGCTTGGAGCGCATCGTCCTGGGGACCGCACGGACGACCGGCTCGTACTGGTCCTTCAGCCACTCGTGGGCCACGAACTCCTCGTCCTCGAGCTGCTGCTCGGTATCGGCGCGGAACTGGTCGAGGTCGTTGAGCAGCCGCCGGGCCTGGTTCTCCTGGGCATCGATCCCGGTGAGCCTCAGCAGACGGCGCGAGTGGTGCCCGGCGTCGACCACCTTGGGCATGATCGACAGCGTGGTGCCGTCGAGGTCGGTGGTGATCTCGAGCTCGCCCACATCGAAGCCGAGCGCGTTGAGCTTCTCGATCCGGGCCGAGACCCGCCAGCGCTCGTCGGCGGAGAACCGCTCCCGTGAGGTCAGGGTCTCCCACAGGTCCTCATAGCGGGAGACCAGGTCGTCGCCCACGGCGACGGGATCTGCGTCGGGGTCGAACATGTCCCCGGCCTGGAGGTCCATCAGCTCACCGATGATGTTGGTGCGGGCGAGGTCGAGGTCGTACTGGCGCTGGCCCACGGTGAGCCGTTCATGGAGCGCGCCGGTCTCGACATCGACGAGGTACGCGGCGAAGGCGCCGGCGTCTCGCCGGAAGAGGGTGTTGGACAGGGAGACGTCTCCCCAGTAGAAGCCCTCGAGATGGAGGTGGACGAGCAGGACGGCCAGTGCGTCGAGCAGGCGGTGCGCCGTGTCCGGGCGGGATACCTGGCTGAACACCGCGCGATATGGCAGGGAGAACTGGAGATGGCGCGTGATCAGCATCGCGTCCAGAGGCTCACCCGTGGCAGTGGTGCGACCGGAGATCACGGCGAAGGGCTCCACGCAGGGGATCCCGAGTCGTCCCAGGATCCTCAGCATGTCGTACTCGCGCTGGGCGAGGTTCTTGGAGATCTCCTTGAGGGCGAGGACTCGTCCCGAGACGCGTACGAAGCGCACGACGTGACGGGAGATGCCTCGCGGGAGGGCGGCGAGGATGTCCTCGGGCCATTGCTCCAGCGGTTCCTCCCACGGCAGGTCCAGCAGTGCAGGATCTGCACGGGACGCGGTGATCTCCAGAGGTGCCATTGCTCCATTCTCTCCCGAGCGGGGATGCTTCGACCACTCCCGGCATGATGTCACGTCGTCAGGACGCACCGCACACCGCGAGGACGTGCCAGAAACAACAGCGACGGGCGTCGACGCGCGCGATGAACGGCTTGGACGTCTCTTCGCTTCCTGCG